>JBFMGF010000043.1 GCA_040752675.1 Acidobacteriota bacterium | reverse complement strand
TCCTCGGTGATCTGGTTCTCGAGAGCCGCGGGAACAAGCATGTCAACGGGAAGATCGAGGAGTCTTTTTGGAGTTATCTCTTTTCCCTTGCATACCTTGCATCCCACGAGAGATCTTCCATGGGATTGGGAATATTTATCGATCTCTATCAACTCTTCTTCTGAGAATCCTTCCTGGGCATAGAAACCCCTGTCCTTGTCGCAGATGGCCACTATTTTGAACCCTTCGCGTGCCATCAGGATGGCAGCCACCGATCCCACGTTTCCAAAACCTTGAACGGCAACGGAAACCTTTGAGAGAGGGATGCTCCGATCCCTCATCAGCTCTCTTGCAGTAAGCATAACACCTCTTCCAGTCGCTTCGTAGCGTCCCTTCGACCCGCCAAGTCCAACCGGCTTTCCGGTGACCACGGATGTTACTGTGTAACCTTTGTGCATGCTGAATGTATCAAAAATCCATAGCATGATCTGTGGGTCTGTGTTCACGTCGGGAGCAGGGATGTCTATCTCCGGGCCGATGTTGGGACCGAGATCGGCAATGTACCGCCTCGTAATGTTCTCCAGCTCAGATTTGGAATGCGCTGATGGATCGCAGGTGACGCCTCCCTTCGCGCCGCCGAAGGGGATATCGACGAGCGAGCACTTCCAGGTCATCCATGCCGCAAGCGCTTTAACCTCCTCGAGGTTAACCTCAGGCGAATAGCGGATTCCCCCTTTGTACGGTCCCCTCGAATTATCGTGCTGAACGCGATAACCTTGGAATATCCTGTACGTCCCGTCATCCATCCTTGCCGGGAAGTTGACGATGATGATCCGGTTCGGGACAAGAAGGTTCTCGCGGGTCGCCGCATCGAGTTTAAGCTTTTTAGCAGCTTCTTCGAACTGCTGAATGGCAACAGCCTCAGGGCCAACTTTTTTCACTGACATATGAAACTCCTTTGAATAAAGAAAGTTAGCACTTTGAGAATCTTCATTCAAGATGTTAATATATGCAGCCTTTTATCTTTTAAGAAATGGAAATAAAGCTGCAGGTTGAAAAACATCGGCTCGAAAACGGGCTAAAACTCTTACTCTATCAGGACAGGAGCGTTCCTACCACCTCCTTCATGACCTATGTAAGTGCAGGGGCAAGGGATGAGACAAAGGAGGGAACGACGGGGTTAGCCCATGTCTTAGAGCATATGATGTTCCGCGGGACCTATACCTATCCCGAATACGACAAAGCTCTGGCCCCCTTCGGACCGGAAAGCAACGCTTCGACGGGTCGTGATTTCACGCGATACTTCGTCAACGTCAAGAGAGAATTCCTGGAAGATGTCATCAGAATCGAGTCGGACAGATTCCAGAATCTTACCTTCACAAATGACATCTTCCGAACTGAACTCGGTCCGGTAAAGGAAGAGAGAAGAAAAGGATACGTGGACAATCCTGATGGCTTCCTTTATACCAAGGTCTATGAGATCGCTTATCGGGTGCACACATATCATCATCCTGTCATCGGCTGGGAGGAAGATCTGGAGAAGAACATGCAGTACACGAATGCTCTGGAATTCTTCAGGACTTATTACTCCCCCAACAATTGCTGCATTATCATTGCGGGAAACTTCGATAGGGAAGAAGCCTTCGAGCTCGTCGGGAAACACTACTCAGGATGGAAGAAACAGAACCCGCCCGACACGAAGATCCCTTCAGAGCCTGAGCAGACGGAAGAGCGCGCGCAGTCATTCATCTGGAAGGATTCACTGATCACGCCGAGGATCGCCATCGCCTATCATGGTCCGAATTTGAGCATAGAGGCTCCTGATTATGCAGCGCTTCTTCTAGTTTCGCGAATCCTCTTCATGCAGAGCCAGAGAATTAGGAAGAAGCTTTATACCGATCTTCAGTTTGTCGAGAGCATCGACGGCGGTCCGGATAGCAGCAAGGATCCCGGGCTCTTCTTAATCTATGCCAATCTGAAGAAAGGGAAATCAGTGGATGAGGTCCGGGATATCGTTCTTAGCGAGATCGATAAGCTCCTCGATGAGGGGATCGGCGACAAAGAGTTCCAGAAAGCGAAGAACTCCATCCTGGCATCCACCTTCTACTCTCTTGATAGACCCTATTCTGTAGCCAACACGCTCGGCTTCTACGAGACGGTTGGCGGAGACTTCCAGCTGCTCTTTGAATTGAATGAGAAGGTCAAGGCGATGACGAAGAAGAAGGCCGAAGCCGTGGCAAACAATATCTTCCGAAAAGAGAGGCAAACTGTCGCCACGCTGGTTCCCAAATCAAACTAAGCCATCCAGAAGGTGCGAACATCGGAGTTCATGACGTGATCCGGAAGGAAGAAACCGATATTGGCTTGAAGATCTTCACCGTGAGAAAGGAACAGATCCCGGTGGTTTTCTTCCGCTTCGTTCTTATGTCCGGGTCAGCGGACGATCCGCAGGGGAAAGAAGGGCTCGCATCGTTTATGGCAAACCTCATGAGGAGAGGGACGGCTACTTACAGTAGAAGCGAGATCGAGGAAATGCTCGATTTCATCGCTTCCGATCTCTGGATTCACTGTCAGAAAGATATCACGGTCTTCGGCGGGAGGGTGCTCGTAGATAACCTTGCTAAGTTCTACAGCGTTTTTTCAGAAATGCTCCTGAAACCATCGTTTCCGGAAGAGGAGATTGAAAAACTAAAGGTCGATCAGATCGATGACATCGAGTTTATCAGACAGAATGATGAAGCTCTTGTCCGGGAGGCATTCAGTAACTTCCTCTACCAGTGTCATCCGTACGGGCATCTCGACGCCGGGCGTATCGCAACCGTCAAAAGTTTCACGCGAGACCACGTTTTAAATTTTTACGAGAAGCATTTCAGGCGGGGGAATCTTCTGATCGGCCTGGGAGGGGACATTCCCGATTCCCTTATCGCGAGGATAAGGGAAGATTTTGCGGGTCTGCCTGCGGTGGATATGGCGAGGAAAAGAACACAGGTGGAGAAACCCGAGAGGAAAAAAGTACTGGTCATCGAGAAGGAAGGGAGGGCGCAAACACAACTCAGGATCGGCCATCCCATCACTGTGACCAGGAAGGACCCTGATTATCACGGACTCCTCATTGCGAACAACTATCTTGGCAAGCACAGGGTCTCAATCGGAAGACTCTACAACAAGATCAGAGAGAAGAGAGGATTATCATACGGAGCTTACTCCTACATAGAGCATTTCCTGGGTTCTTCGGGTCCTATAAAGCTTCCGAGACCGACTTTGGCGCGCAGGGAACAGTATTTTGCAATGTGGACCTATCCCAAGAACGAGAATGCGAAGTTCGTCATAAAGCTTGTGCTAAAAGAAATGGAGGATCTGGTGAGAGAGGGAATTGATGATCAGCGTCTCCAGGAGGCCAAGAACTACACAATAAACAACTTTCCCTTCGAGGTGGAAACGCCGGACAGGAAGCTGGGAATGTTGCTCGATGACGAAATCTACGGCAGCAAGGATTTTGTAGAGAATTTCGAAGAGAACGTAAGAAAAGTTACTTCAGAAGATATCAGAGAAGTCGTCAGGAAGCATCTCTACCCGGACAGGGTTGCCATCGCCGTCCTCGTTTCCGATGGGCAAAAGTTCATTGACGAGATGCTATCTCCGGAGACGAACGTGGAGTATCCATCCGGTGTCGACCCCGCCGCTCTCGAGAACGAAGACCGTGTCATCGAAAGGTTTGATCTCGGCTTAGAGCGGGAAGATTTCCAGATAGTCAGATCCTCCGATCTCTTCCAATAAAATTCGCCTTTTTGCTTGAAAGGTTGGTTCGAGCTGGTCACTTCCGATCATCGTTTGGGAGTCCAGATGAGGAAGAGGAGACCGATAATGGCTGTTACCAGGACTCTGATGGCGATTATGTAAGGAGGGATGGCGCTCACTATCTCATCGGAAAAGAAGTGGGTGACGGTAACTGCTGATATGATGATAAAGCCAATACCGCTCCCGCTGGCGATAATTGCATTCTTGACGGGTTCCTGAAAGAGTTTGAAGAGGAAGAAAGCCCACATCAGAAGGAACGCTCCAACGGTCTTGAAAAGGATGATGGTGATGGGCCCGGAAGCGATAAGGGGACTGCCGGTCCGCATCAGATAGATGAATTGGTTTAAGAATCGTTCGTAGTCTTTACCTCTCGCAATAAGCATGAAAATGCCCCCTATTAAAAATATGACCATGACGATGCCGGAGAGAACTTTGAGGGCCGTGTACTCTTTCTTATCTTCATTCATATGGAATCCTCCCTCGTGTCAGACAGGATGCTTGGCCTATTCAGAAAAAGATATCATAGTTTGACTTCCTGGGGCTTTATGATCCGTGAGTCTCTCTTCGAAGTAGCGTACTGGTTGTTTCCCAGGTAAAGAATGGGGTCGATCTCCTCTATTCGGATGATCCCTTCTCCATCAAAGATGGTCTCATCGTAGTGGATGGCAACCACCTTGCCGATGAAGAATGTGTGGTCGCCGTAATCCCTTGCATCCAGGAGGAGACATTCAAATCCCGCATAGGCATCCTCAAGGATTGGAGCACAGGTCTTCAAACTCTCCTTCAGGCGGATATTAAGTTTGGCCACTTTGTCCGTGTCCTTTCCGGATGTCCTTCCAAAGGTGTGCATGAGGTCGAGCTTCTCGCATGGGAGAAAATTGACGCTGAACTCACCGCTTCGCTTGATTAGATGATATGTAAACCTCTTATCGGAAATGGAAACCCCATAGATGGGAGGTCTGTATGAGATCGCAGTACTCCAGGCCACAGCCATGAAATTTGTCTTCCCCTCGAAACTGGAGCCGACCGCACAGGTATTCTTCGGATAAAAATAATAGAAAGGCTCAAGATCCGTTACGCTCTTATTGATCATGCTTCCTCCTCGCGATAATGAATTGAAAAGCAAAATATAATTATATACCGATCGCAACGTTATCACGCATCATCTTTCCAGAAACTTTGAAGTTTCATGGTATTCCAGTAAAATGAGACGATGAATCGGCATTAAGTAGGTAAAACAAAGGGAGCAGTCTTATGAAAGTGATGAAAGTTCTCATCCCCGACCTGAAAGAGATCATAGTAGCAGGGAGGCCGGATGATTTGAAAGAAGCCGTCTCCGAGTTCTTCCCGGTTGACATCGCTGAGATATTTGAAGAACTTGATCCAGGGGAACAGTTTTCCGTTTTCAGCGTCCTCGATGAATGGCAGAAGGTCGCCGTCTTTGATGAACTGGAAGAAGGCATTCGATACTCTCTCCTCAAAAAACTTCCCGCTTCCGATCAGTCATTCCTCCTCAACACCATGTCCCCGGACGAGAGGGCGGACTTCTTTGAAGAGATTCCAGAAGAGGAAGCCGATCGCCTCTTCCCCCTCATGAAAGAGGAAGAGCAGAAGGACACGAAACTTCTCACGGCCTATCCTCCCACGACTGCAGGCGGAAGGATGACGACTGAATATGCGTCACTGCTTGAAGACCTGACGGTTGCCGAAGCCATCGATTATCTGAGGAAGACCGCTCCTGACAAAGAGACCATCTACACTATCTACGTAATCTCGGAGAAGGGGACACTCATCGGGATCGTTTCCCTCAAGGATCTTATCCTCGCTCCGTCTCACCGCCTGATCGAGGAGATCATGGATGAGAAAGTCATCAGCGTGAAAGCGGAGATCGACCAGGAAGAGGTTGCTTCTGTCATCAGGAAGTACGACCTGCTTGCGGTGCCAGTAACTGATGCTTACGGGAAGCTGATCGGGATCATTACCGTGGACGACATCATGGACATCATCCGCGAGGAAAACACCGAGGATTTCTACCGCTTGAGTGCCGCTGGTAGGTATATCGGGAAATACCTGGAAATAAGCAATGTCACGCATGGAAGACAGCGTATCCAGTGGCTCATCATTCTTCTGTTTGCCAATCTTGCGTCGGGCTTCATCATTCACTCTTATCAGGGAATTCTTCAGGCTGCAGTGATTCTGACCTCTTTCATCCCCGTCTTGATGGGAGCATCCGGGAATTCTGGAAATCAATCGTCAACGACCATCGTGAGAGGACTCGCCATTGGTGAAGTAACAATCCGTGATTTCTTAAGGGTCTTCCGGAAAGAGCTCTGTATCGGTGTTCTAGTCGGGGCGGGTATGGGAGTCATCGCATCGGGCTGGGCCTTCTTCATCGGCGACGTCACGCTGGCGATCACGGTCTTTTTCGGGATAGTGACTGCCATCACAGTTGCAACGACCATCGGAGGGATCCTTCCAATCATCACAAAAAAGCTCGGATTCGATCCGGCTCTCATGTCAGGACCGTTCATCGCGAGCACGGCAGACATCTTCAGCCTCATCATCTTCTTCAACGTGGCCCGGCTCTTCCTCAACCTTCACTGACACTTGAGCTCCTGTCACTTCTTACAGCCGAAACATGATGTCTCGGGTTCTGACATGTTTTCCCGTCTATAGGTATACTCATTGGGAAAATTTATTCTGCCCTGGATGAATGTCAGGCAGGATGCTTGACCTATTTAATATAGGGTAAAATATTTGAAGGTGATCAAGGAAAATGGCGGGGCCGACGGGGCTCGAACCCGCGACCTTCGGTGTGACAGACCGATGTGCTAACCAATCTGCACCACGGCCCCGCTCTTTAGGAAATTGCAGGCTGTTCTATTATACTAAAAATTAAAAAGAAGGAACAAAAATCCTTTTTTGCCTTCATGGTGGGCAGTACTGGATTCGAACCAGTGACCTCCTGCTTGTAAGGCAGGCGCTCTCCCCATCTGAGCTAACCGCCCTGAAGCTTATATTTTAAAATGCAAAGCTATTGTAAGTTGCTCATAAGTCCATGTCAAGATAGAGTGAATGCGGGATGCATTGTTAGAGAGAAAGGCTAATATGAACTGAATGGATTAGCATTATCTAAACAATGCCAGATAATCAGTTAATTCAAAAAGGCGATTTCGAGAATATCCTGTGACTTCTTTTAGCATACCAAGATGCTGGAAGTCTGAAACCAGGCGGGAAGTGGCCGCAAATCCTACCTCAAGATGCTCTGCTGCTTGATTGATGGAAATAATAGGATGTGAAAAAAGATACAGCATAAATTTCTGGGCAAGCTTTGCCTTGCGGCCCAAGCCCATAATTTTCTCTTCATACTGCTTACGCAGTCGCACAATCATTCGTAAAGTATCTCTTGCATTGCTGGCTGTCGTTATCACTCCATTTAAGAAGAAGATAATCCATTGATCCATATCATTTGATGCTCTCACCATCGTCAAAGCATCGTAATAGGAGCCTTTGTTGCGGTCGAAGAAATCGGAAAGGAACAAAGTTGGTTTCTCCAAAATCTTTTGTTCAACTAACTGCAATGTAATCAAAAGCCGTCCAATTCGCCCATTGCCATCTAGAAATGGGTGAATGGTCTCAAACTGGTAATGGCTCATAGCAATCTTTATCAAATGTGGGATAGACAGATCGCGATTATGCCAGAATTTTTCTAGATCAGACAACAATTCAGGCAATTCTTCATGATGCGGTGGAATAAAGAAAGCATCCTTTAAGCTTGATCCACCAATCCAGTTTTGGCTCTGACGGATTTCCCCGGTGAGTTTATGTTCTCCACGAACCCCTGAAAGAAGGATACTGTGTGTTTCTTTAATGAGCCTCATCGAAAGCGGAAGTCTATCAAGTTCCTGGATGGCGAAGTTCATAGCCTTGATGTAATTGCGAACTTCCATCCAATCCTCTCTTTTTTCTGGAGTAATCTCCTGTTCAGGTAAAAGAACTTCGTCGATATTTGTGCGAGTGCCTTCGATACGGCTGGAGGTAGCTGCCTCTTTAACAACATGCAACTCAATAAAAAGATCCACATCTGGAATCAGCATTGAATAAGCATTAAGCTCTCCCAATAGCCTCATGGCTTCTTCAACTTGGATCACGATCTTCCTGTTTTCCCACTGGTAGGGTTTGTTGATGAGTGAAGGGCTAAAGCCTTGATATTCATAGCGTTGCTTATAAGATCCGGATTGAAACATATTATCTCCATTCAATAAAATCTTATAATCAATGACATATTATCATATAAGCAATTAAATGTTAATATGGATTATTTTATTATTATTATTAAGAACATTTCTCGTAATAAGAATTGTCAAGCATCCAAGAATGATAATATATCTTTCTTTATTTTTATTTTATAAAATAAATGATAATAAGATTTTCTATTTGCATTTTCTCAATCTCATCGCTGTATCTTTGAAGGTTGGAAATTTCGTTACACTTCCAGAATAGACTCCAAAGTCAGTATAGACCTTATCAATTGCCTTCTGGAGCAGATACATGACCCCTTCTCCAAGAAAGTAGCTGT
>JBFMGF010000042.1 GCA_040752675.1 Acidobacteriota bacterium | reverse complement strand
TATTTTACAGACTCCCCGAGACCAGGAGAGAGCCGATCATCGATCGCTACATCGCCAATAGCTGGTTTAATCTTGGGATTTCGCACCTCCAGGGTGGCAATGTTATAGAAGCCAGAAACTGCTTCAACGAGGTCCTCGCCCTCGACACGTCAGATGCCGGGGCGAAGCGAGAGAAGGAGTTCTGCGACTGGTATCTTTCGCATCAGAGGGACAGCAGTTTTATCAACCACATCGACAGCTTGAAATTCCGAAATCTCACCGACTGATAAAAAGTATCAAAACTCCGAAAGAGACCATTTAGTGCTTGAAGTGCCGTACGCCGGTGAAGAGCATGGCAATCTTCTTCTGGTCGGCAGCCTTGATGACTTCTTCATCCCTGATGGATCCTCCGGGCTGGATGACCGCCGTTATCCCTGCCCTGGCTGCCTGATCAATCCCATCCCGGAAAGGGAAAAAGGCATCTGATGCCATAACAGCCCCTCTCGTCGGAATGCAGGCCTTCTTGATGCAGAGCTTCACGGAGTCCACCCGGCTCATCTGACCTGCGCCGACGGAGACCGTCTGGTCCTCTCTGGTAAAGACGATGGCGTTCGACTTCACATGCTTAATGACCTTCCAGGCAAAGGCGAGAGCCTTCATCTCCTTCGAGGTTGGTTTCCTCTTCGTGACTACCTTTGCCTTTCTCACGTCTTCTGTGATGAAGTCCCATTCTTGAAGCAGGAGGCCTCCGTTGATCTTTCTCATGTCCAGGCCGATCTTCCTGTAGCTCTTAAGATCTCCCGCTTCGAGAAGTCTCAGATTCTTCTTCGCGGACAGGGCGTTCACCGCCTCATCACTGAAAGAAGGGGCGATGATCCCTTCGACGAAGTTCGGGGCTATCGCCAGTGCTGTTGTCTTATCGACTTCCCGATTAAAGGCGATTACGCCGCCGAAGGCGGATATGGGATCGGTTTCGAGAGCCTTCCTGTAAGCGATTAGCGTATTCTTTCCAGTGGCGGTGCCGCATGGATTGGTGTGCTTGATGATGCAGCATGCCGGTTCTGTGAACTCGGCGACCAGGGAGAGAGCCGCGTCGAAGTCCATGATGTTATTGAAGGAGAGCTCTTTTCCCTGCAACTGCCTGGCCCCTGCAACGGTGGGGACCTTTTCCATCTTCTCCCTGTAGAAGGCCCCTTTCTGATGAGGATTTTCTCCGTATCTCAGATCCTGGACTTTCAGATACTGGAGAATGAGCTTCTCGGGAAATGCCGAAGCAGCAGCCTTCTCGGAAAGTTTTCCAGTGTGGTCGAGTTTGGAAAGATATGAGTATATGGCGGCGTCGTAGCTGGCCGTATGCTGGAAGGCTTTGATGGCGAGTTCCCACTTTTTCTCAATGGGGATGTCACCTCTCTCCCGGAGCGCTTCCAGGATTGAAGGATAGTCGTTGTGATCGACGACTACAACAGCATGCCTGAAATTCTTGGCGGCTGCCCTGACCATCGTTGGTCCTCCAATGTCGATCATCTCGAGGAGTTCATCCTGCCCGATCCCTTCCATGCTGGCCGTTTTCTCGAAGGGGTAGAGATTTACGACGACGAGATCAATCGGTTTGGCGCCAAGCTTCTTGATATCGGCGAGGTGCTTCTTCTTGGTTCTCAAAGCGAGTATTCCCGCATGTATCTTGGGGTGAAGCGTCTTGACCCTGCCGTCGAGCATCTCTGGAAGACCTGTGTATTCGGAAAGCCTTGTCACAGGGATGCCCTTATCCGCAAGCATCCTGGCCGTACCCCCAGTGGAAAGGATCTCTACTCCCAGGGCGTGAAGTCCTCGCGCCAGTTCCGCAATCCCTTCTTTCTCGTAAACGCTGATCAATGCTCTCCGGATTTTCAGCTTCACATTTTCCCCCTTGCTTGAAGTGTCCTGAGATGAGGAGTTTCCGTCAAATCACCCTTTGCTTCATTCCAGGCATAGAGCCATATCTTGGCGATGTCAGTGACGGCATGCGAGTAACTCAGCGCAGCCACGCCAAATAGAGTAGAGCGGTCATCGAATTCAGTCTCCGACCCGTTAGCGGCTCGCAGGAAGGCCTCCTTGAGAAAGGGGATGTTGGATGATGACCTTCTGATAGCCTCCGATGAAAAGGAAGGTATGTCCTTCCGCGCAAGGAAAGAATCTTCGAAACCGTAGAAGACGATCCGGATCTTCTTTTCCTTCCTGTAGCAGAATCTTGCAAAATTTAGGTAATGTTCCTTTCCCTCCCCGTTGATCGAGACAGGAAAATTCAGATCAGCGGTATAGTGAGATAGGACCCCCATCTCATAGATGACCTTCTTGAAGGTTTCGTGCCGGCCGATCATTCCCACGATCTTATCGACCTGCGCGGAGATCCTTTCCGCGAGTAACTTGCCGTTTTCCCCGGGATGATGAGCCTCTTCCCCCTCGATGTTAAGCGGGTCGAGAGCTCCGCGGAGGCATTCCTTCTTATGTTTCTCGAGTTGGATTCGCAATGACGGTGGCATCAGCTTGAAGGCGTTTAGCGTGATTGTCAACCTCGATTCAGGGGTAAACCCCCAGACCATCCCCGATGCTGAAAAGACGGTAGCGAGCGAGAGGATGAGATGTTTTCTGAAGCAAGAATGCGGTGATGGCTGCATGAATTTCAGCTTTATTCTTCTTTGATTTCCTGCAGGGGCAGAGACAGGGCTCCCTCCTTCTCGTTGTAAATGAGCATGTTCAGAACGGTGAGATGAGCATTATTCACGATCAGGGGATTGATGGAAGCATTCGCCAGACTCGGGTCCAGAATGAGTGCCCTCTTGTATTCCTTGATGGCGGCATCGTATTTTTGCTGGGCATCGTAGATGGCTCCGAGGTTGTAATGCGCGATGGCGTAATTAGGTTCGATTGAAATGGCCTTCTTGAAGGCGGAAGCGGCAGCCGAGTTCTTTCCCATCCTGACCAGAACCGAACCGATATTGGTATGCAGGATATGGTCCTTCCTCCTGATCTGAAGGGCCTTCCTGTAGTATTTGAGTGACTCCCGATACCATCCCTTCCGGGCGCAGTAGGTTGCGTAATCGGATAGGAGAACGGCATCCTGGGGATTCTCATTGATCAGTTCTCTGAACTCCATGGCTGTCGGATCGAGGTCGATGATGGAAGGCCTCTTCTCCTTCCCCAGACAGAGACCGGCAATGAAAAGGGTGATTGACATTGCCGCGAGGAATGCTACAAATATATTTTTTGGTTTCATCTTATTCTCCTGTTTCCTGTTCTTGTTTTATGGCTTTTGCCTTGATCAGTACCTTCTTGTTTTCAATTATGATCCTGATCTCGACGCCGTTGCAGTTAGATTTTTCCTTGATGAGGCAGGCCTGCTTGAGTAGCTGTCTCGAAAACCCTGTCAGGGATATCTTGACCTCATCCTCTCCGGTGCTCTTCCTTGCATCGACATATTTCGTATAGAGGGTTTTTAGCTTCTCCGCATCCAGTGATTCCCCTATGATCTCGGATGCAACCAAGTTCTTGCCGTTCCGGGGATCAACACCCCTTTCCTGCATCTGGGCGAAGGAGTGAAATTTCCCGCTTTCTTCAATATCCCGGAGCATCTTGGACCATAGCTCTGCAAAGGCGTTGTACCGGCTCACCAGGGAGTTGAAGAGAAAGCGCTGGGCATAACTGAGGGTCCCGGAATTGGAATATTTCTTGATGAGGCTCTCCACTCCTCTCTTCAGCTCGAAGGGCTGTTTCTTGCTTGCCCCGGCGAAAAACATATCGTATTGGATCTTTAGGTTCCTGATGTCCGATTCGAGTTTTTCCAGGTCGCTCTGAACACTCATGACTTTAAATATTCTATCTAAATATATTATTCTTGAAAACTAAAATCAAACCGCCGATACTGCTTTTGAACGGTCCTCTTTACCTTTCAGGGTTTAAGGTTTCCCTCTCTAATATTTAGTATAATTGTCGCGAAACGGGAGTGGACCTTGAAGAAAGAAAAAAGGGATGCGAAGGAACTGCTGAGAAGAATCCCGCAGATCGATAAGATCTTGCAGAGAAGCGATGTTTCGTCTCTCATCGTGAGGTTTGGCAGGCCTGTAGTCACGACGGTAGTCCGGGATGTGCTATCAAAGGCAAGAGAGGATGCGAAAGCAGGAAAGATGCACGCAGTTACCGTTGAGAGGATGAACGAAAGCATCGGGACTATCGTGGAGAGCCGAATCTCCAGCCTTCTGAGGGGATCTACTTTTCCAGTCATCAACGGAACCGGCGTCATCGTTCATACAAATCTGGGCAGGTCCCTGCTCGATGCGGATATCATAGAGAAGCTTAAATATTCGGCTGACTCTTACATCAACCTCGAATATGACCTCGAGAAGGGGAGGAGGGGAAAGCGAGCAGAAGGGGCAGAAAAACTCCTTACTCTTCTGTTCCCTGGCTTTTCCTCTCATGTCGTCAATAACAATGCGGCTGCGGTACTTCTTCTCCTTAACACTCTCGCCTATCGAAGGGAGGTCATCGTCTCACGCGGGGAACTCGTTGAGATCGGGGGCTCATTCCGGATTCCGGAGATCATGTCAAAGAGCGGAGCCGCGCTGAGAGAAGTCGGGACAACGAATAAGACGAGGCCATCCGATTACGAGAAGGCGATCACGGAGAAAACGGCTCTCATCCTGAAGGTCCACCGGAGCAACTTTGCCATTGTCGGGTTCACGGAAGAGGTTTCGATCCGCGAGCTTGCCGCCATCGGGAAAAGGCGTGGCATCCCGGTCGTCGTGGACCAGGGGAGCGGTTGTATCGTCAACCTGAAAAAGTACGGAATCAAGAATGAGCCGACCGCGCAGGAGATCCTCAGGGAGGAAGTCGATGCGGTTTGCTTCAGCGGCGATAAGCTCCTTGGCGGACCTCAAGCAGGAATCATCATAGGGAAGGATGCTCTCATCAGGAAGCTGAAGAAAAATGCATTGAGCCGTGCACTCAGGATCGACAAAGTGACTAATTCCCTGCTGGAGAGCACGCTGATCAGCTATGTGATGGGAAAGGAGTTCGAGGAGATCCCCACCTTGAAGATGGTCTCCCTCAGTAAGAGGGAGATCGAAACGAGGGGAAACAGATTCATGGAGGAAACATCAAAAAGCTTGAAGAATCTCAGTTTTCAGCTTGTTGATGGGGCTTCAACGATCGGTGGCGGCTCGGCCCCGATGAACGAACTCCCAACGAAACTCCTTGCCGTCTCCTGCGGGAACCTTCCCGCGGAAAAGATCGAGAGAGCCTTGCGTCTGAGCGATCCCCCTGTTATCGGCCGCATCAAAGAGGGCTCTTACCTTCTTGATTTTCGAACCATCCTGCCGGAACATGAACCCCGCCTCATGAAAGCCTTGCATGATCTTACAAACCTGTGTTGAAAAGGATTGTCTTCAATAGATCCGCATTCTCCATCCATATTCCCATTCAATGATTTCATGGTCCATCTCCTTTTCTGGAGAAACAATGAAAGCTGTTTCTCAACGTCGCACTCTTTATTATGATACGGCAAAGATCTCAATGGATCATTTTTTTCCGAAGATTTCAGATGTTGAATTTGAAGTTGATGATGTCGCCGTCCTGGACGATGTAGTCCTTCCCCTCGAGCCTGAGAAGCCCCTTTTCCTTCGCATAATGGAAGGAGCCTTCCCTGATGAAGTCGCCGTAGTGGACGATCTCCGCTTTGATGAACCCCCGCTCCATGTCGGTGTGTACTGTGCCGGCGGCTCTGAGGGCATGCGTTCCCTTTTTGATGAGCCAGCCCCGCGTTTCATCCCCGACGACGGTGAAGAAAGTGATGAGGTCAAGTATCCTGAGAACTGCATTCACCACCCTTTCATGGCAGGAATCGGTGATCCCGTATTCGCTCTTGAAGGCGGTGGCATCTTCCGGAGGAAGTTCCAGAAGCTCCGCTTCGATCTTCGCGGAGAAGGGTACCGTCAAAAATTTCGGCTTTGCGTTAAGATCCTTGAGCGAGTGGAAATCAAGATAGCTTCCCATCTTCTGGATATCTTTTTCATCCATGTTGATGGCATTGAGAAGCGGCTTCTCGCTCAGGAACGTAAACCCCTTTAGCTTCTTTTCCTCTTCTTCGCTGAGAGGCAGTTCCCGAAGCGGCATCTCCTTCTGAAGGAATTCATAGCATTTCTTCACCAATTCCAGCTCTTTTATCTCTTCCTCTTTATGGCTCCTCTTGATGCTCGATTCCAGCCTGTGAATCCTGTTCTCGGCGATGATGGCATCCGACAGGATCAGCTCCGCTTCCATCGTCCTGATGTCCTTTGCCGGACTGATCTCCTTCTGGGAATGGGGGATCGTCTCATCGTGGAACCCGCGCACGACGTGGATCAGAGCGGCAACGCTCTTCAGCTCGTTGAGCAGGAAGCTCTCCTTTTCTTCTTCTCTCTTGATCTGCCCGAGGTCGATGAACTCAAGAGTCGCAAATGTAGTCTTTTTGGGCTTGAGCATGCAGGAGAGGGTGTCGAGCCTGGGATCATACACCCTGGAGATGCCGATATGGACTTCTGCTTTCCCAGTAAAGGCATGTTTCGTCGTGTCGGTGTGGGCTCCTGTCAGGATGTTGAAGAGGGTCGTCTTTCCGACCATCGGAAAACCAAAGATCCCGATCTTCATCGTCTCACCTTGGTGCCTATTTTAGCACTTCCCCCTGTCTGCCGATGAAATATCTTTCTGCGATCCAGAACCTTGCCAGTTCAACTCTCATCGCTAATGCATTAATACTTGGCAAGAAATCTATTGCATGAAAAGAGGCAAGACTGTAGAATTTTGTCGAATATTTCTTGGAAAACATGCCTCGGCGATCCGGGCAATCGTCGTTCTTAATGAAGAGAGGGACAGTCTTCGGATGTGATCGCTTCTAATAGGCAGGAGAGATTATGAAAGGTGTTATTCTGGCGGGAGGGCTCGGGACGAGACTTTATCCCCTCACAAAGGTTACGAACAAACATCTCCTTCCAATATATAACAAGCCAATGATCTATTATCCGATAGAGATGCTACTTAACATAGGAATCAACGATATTCTCCTCGTGACCGGGGGAAACAACGCTGGAGATTTCCTGAGGCTTCTCGGGAATGGCGCCGAGTTCGGGCTCAAGCACATCAACTACACATATCAGCAGGGTGAGGGAGGGATAGCCGACGCCCTTCGCCTTGCGGAGCATTTTGCCGACAGGGAAAAGATCTGTGTTGTACTCGGGGACAATGTCATAGAGAAGAATGTGAGGAAAGCTGCGGAGAACTTCGAAGAGCAGGAGAGGGGGGCGAAGATCATGTTGAAGGAGATCCCGGACCCAGAACGGTTCGGCGTTCCCGTTTTAGAAGGCAACAGGATCATCACCGTCGAAGAGAAGCCAAAGTTGCCGAAGTCTAATTATGCCGTAACCGGAATTTACTTTTACGATTCGCGTGTCTTTGAAATCATCAAAGGACTGAAACCATCGGCTCGCGGCGAGCTCGAGATCACCGACGTGAATAACGCGTACATTGAGAGAGGGGAGATGACCTACGAGATACTAGACGGCTGGTGGACAGATGCGGGGACCTTTGAATCTCTTCACCGAGCCAACAAGCTCGTCGCAGGAGGAGGCGCCAATAAGATCTAAATGAGGAGAAGTTATGATAGAAGGGGTCAAGGTCAAGAATCTTAAGATCATTCCCGATGAGAGAGGCAGATTGATGGAAATTTTGAGGTGCGACGACCAGCTCTTTTTAAAATTCGGGCAGGTATACGTTACAACGGCGTATCACGGTGTCGTAAAAGCCTGGCATAAGCATAAGAAGCAGACGGACAATTTCACCGTGATCAAGGGGATGGTTAAATTTGTCCTGTTCGACGCGCGCCCTGATTCGAAGACAAACGGGCATATCAATGAGTTTTATGTTGGAGAGTACAACCCCATTCTCATCCAGATTCCAGCCGGAGTCTATCATGGATTCAAGGCGGTCTCGGAAGAAGAGGTCATCGCGATGAACATCCCGACGGAACCCTATGACTACAAGGACCCCGACGAGCAGAGATTGGAGCCTCACTCAGATGAGATCCCCTACAACTGGCAGAGGAAAGACAGGTGAATATTCTGTGAGGTGACGATTGAAAGTATTAATCACGGGAGGCTGCGGATTCATAGGAGCAAACTTCATCCACTACCTCTTGAGGAAGAGGCCAAGCTTCAAGATTATTAACTTCGACCTGCTTACTTATTCAGGAAATCCTGAGAACCTGAAGTCGGTAGAAAAGCATCCCGGCTATCGCTTCGTCAGGGGAGACATCGCGGATAAGAAAACTGTATCGGCGATCTTCTCAGAGAGGATTGACGCCGTCGTAAACTTTGCAGCAGAGTCACACGTTGATAGAAGCATCGAGGATGCTGACCCGTTCCTCAGGACGAATGTCATAGGCTCGCAAAATCTGATGGAGGAGGCGAGGAGACGAAAGATCGACCGCTTCATCCATATCTCCACCGATGAGGTTTACGGATCGATAGCGGGAAGGAAGAAATTCGGGGAAGATCATCCTATGGCTCCCAGTTCACCATATTCGGCAAGCAAGGCAGCGGCGGATCTGATAGCTCGGGCTTATTTCAAGACCTATCGATTACCCATCATCATCACAAGGTCCTCCAACAATTACGGCCCCTATCAGTTCCCGGAGAAGTTCATCCCGCTGATGGTCACGAACGCATTCCAGGGGAAGCCTCTCCCGATTTACGGAGATGGCCTCTACGTGCGCGACTGGCTCTACGTCGAGGACAACTGCGAGGCGATCCTCAAGGTCCTGGAAGAGGGAAAAGAAGGAGAAGTTTACAACATCGGCGGAGGCTGCGAGAGGAAAAACATCGACGTGGCGAAAAAGATACTGAAGATTACCGGGCGGGATGAATCGCTCTTGAAGCATGTTGCGGACAGACCGGGTCATGACCGAAGATACGCCATCGACTTTTCTAAGATCATTAAAGAAACAGGGTGGGAACCCGCTGTCAAGTTCGAGGAGGGGCTTAAGAGGACCATCGCATGGTACAGGCAGAACGAGACCTGGTGGCGGCGGATCATCAGCGGCGACTACCTTGTCGCCCGCCGCGAAGCATACAGACGATTCAAAGATTAAAGCAAACAGAACAATTGGAAGTCGTTCTAAGTTTTCCGTTATAATTTGGAATCAGGGATGGCGGATTTCATTAAATTTCTTGGGACAGCAGGAGCGCGCTATGTCGTGGCGAAGCAGTTGCGATCCTCGGCGGGCGTCTTTTTGAATCTGAAAGGCAAGAAGATCATCCTGGATCCCGGTCCCGGAACACTCGTCCGCTGCGCAGCTTCGAAGCCGAAGATCGATGTGGCTGCCCTTGATGCCGTCATCCTGAGCCATCTCCACATCGATCACACGAACGATGTCAACATCCTTATAGATGCCATGACGGAAGGGGGGTTGAAAAAGAGAGGCGTTCTCTTCGCACCTCCGGAGTGCCTCCACGGAGAGAATGCCATTGTCCTGAACTACCTGCGCAGCTTCCTCCAGGAGATCGTAATGCTGGAGGAAGACCGCTCCTATTGCCTCGGAGACCTTTCATTTATGACCTCCATCAATCTCGATCACAACGTTCAGACCTACGGGATGAAATTCGATCTGAAAAGCCAGAAACTTTCCTTCATCGTTGACACAAAATTTTTCCCTGGCTTGATCGAGAATTTTGAGGATTCGGACATTCTTGTCATCAACGTAGTTCGCGCTTCCACATATGACAGGCTGGGAATTCCGCGAACGGAGATCCCTCACCTCAGCCTGGACGACGCGAAGAAGATCGTCCTGGCGATCAAACCGAAAAAGGTGGTGCTGACACACTTTGGCATGACCCTCCTGAAGGCGAAGCCCTGGGAGATGGCTCAGAGGATGAGCGATGAGACCGGAATTGAGATCATCGCCGCATCCGACGGTCTTTCCATGGCTCTGTAGCTTTGCGTCATCTCTTAGTTCTGAGCGATACCGATATCCTAGTATTGCTTGACGCTCTCAGCATGATTACTTATAATGCAAAAATTGTTAAGAAGAAGTATATTTGTAACAAATTATCGGATCGGGGCGTGGCGCAGCCTGGTAGCGCACTTGCCTTGGGCGCAAGGGGTCGGAGGTTCAAATCCTCTCGCCCCGACCATGATGCGCGCCTGTAGCTCAGTGGATAGAGCATCGGCCTCCGGAGCCGGGTGTCGGAGGTTCAAATCCTCTCAGGCGCGCCATTTCTTTTTCTATTTACAATCGTTCAACTTCTTCTTGATCCATGATTGCTCTTACTTTTAAATTCAATTTTCAATAGTGGAAAATCATTGCCTTGACAATGATTTTCATGAAACCTACAATAACTCCGCTTAGTGCGCCTGTAGCTCAGTAGGAGAGAGCATCTGCCTTCTAAGCAGAGGGTCGGGGGTTCGAATCCCTCCAGGCGTGCCACTTTAGCTTGTGTTTGGATTGATTATGCGAGAAGAAATCATGGCTGCTTCAGCTGGCAATCATCACTCGGCTTTCAGTCAAGCGAGGATTTACTTGGCAGCCGGCGTTTGCATAATTGAAATTGGCTTTCGTTCATTGTAAATTAGAGTTATCAGTTAGGGATTATGGTGAGTGTAGCTCAGCTGGTAGAGCCCTGGACTGTGGCTCCAGTTGTCGTGGGTTCGAATCCCATCACTCACCCCATATTTTTTGCGCCCGTAGCTCAGTCAGGATAGAGCAGTGGACTTCGAAACCGATCAAGGGGGTTCACGTAAATCATTGAAAATACGTGAATCCCTTTTTCTTTCTGTCGCTTACCATTGTTTCTGATTTAGTTTCTGTCAGGTCTATTCAGGTCTATTTAGGGCTATCTTGGACACCGTGTGGACACCATTTTTTGAAAATAAGAGTTCTAACTTTGCGTTTGCGCTGATTTGACCAAATTAATTAGTATCGTTCAAAAGTCTTGACATGCTACAAATTTTAAACAAGGGCATACGAATCTATAACATTAAGGAAAATCAATATGTTATTCATCAGCAGCAGAGTTGTGAATACTGTGGGCAACTCTGAAAGAGTTGTCCAAGCGATGTGGGTAACTCTCGGAGAGTTATCCACAGAGCGGCAGTATGCACAACAACTCTTTATAAACAAAAGGCTTATGAATCTCATCATAGTTTCTGTCTGAACAAATAATTGCTATGATCCATGAACTCTAAATTTCCTGCTTATGGTGTTATGAGAAATTCATCCTATAAATCTCGAAAAATCTTGAGGTTGCAAAACAGGATAAATTTTCATTCTTGCTGACATATGCCACAACTTTTGAACGTTGCCAATTAATTCTTGACTGCTCCAAGATATTGAAGTATAAAATATTTGATTTAAAGTTCATTTGCTTATTGATCAGATAGTGGAGATCACAACTTTAACATCATCTAATTTGCGTGCATAATTCAAAAGACTCATTTTTGAAATTGCGTGTAAGTAATTCGTAAATATTTTCAATTGCTCCCCGGAGGAGCTACATGGAAGTTGTTGAAAAGAGCTTAAAAGGTGCTCAGAGAAAATTACAACTTATCGCATTGGCGTTTGTCGTTCTTATGTTGAACCAGCTGTTCTCATGCATAGTTTTTGCAGAAGAAAATCCAGTAGCTCCGCCTCCTGAAGTTCAAACACTTTCCATCAGTAAGGATGTACCCGGCGGTAATGTGGTCTTGAATTGGTCAGATGGGATGACTCCCTTTGCGGTAGAACGCAGTGAGTCTAAAAATTTCCTTGCCCCAACGAATCTTACATATGTAACGAGAAGCACGCCAAGTGGGCCTGTCAATGATCCTGTGCTAAATGATGGGAAGACTTACTATTATCTTGTATCAGATGCAAACTCACCCACACAAGTGTATTCCATTCAAGCTGCTGCAGGGACCGGTATCTATGAAGACGATGATCTCATTATCGATGGAGTAGGGTTTGACCAGGTATGCAACAATAATTCAGTATACTATGAAGGTGGTTTGTCGGCGACGCTGCTAACATGCAGTTCAACCCAAATCCAAGCTGAGGTACCAGTCCACTCAATTTCGGGAAACATCATTGTTGTTTCTCCCAATGGCCAATCCACAGCACAGCGGAAGTTGTTTGCTGTAGGTTTACGATCGAATCCAGCTAAGGAGCTTCTTGCACATGTCAACGTGGATGCTGATCATAATATTTTTGCGTGTGATCAGGGTGCTAGTGACCGCATCTGGAAGATAAGCTTCCTTAGCAGCGCTGCTTCTACTTGTACCACATTCGCAAATCCTGTTGGCCTTCCAAAAAATGAAAATGGTCGATTCATGTTTGGCAACGATACTTGGTCGTCGAGCAATGCAGGAACTGTTCGGGAACTGGAACCCTCCTCTTGCACTTACACAACGTGGGGCACTTCTGGACAAGGAAGCAGCGACCCTGTTGATCCTCGAGCTTTGGCGTACGATAAAAGCGGTGCAAATAATGGATGGATTTTCCTATTGGATCACTGGGGAGATCGCATTAGAAAGAAGGCTAATGGTGCGGGGCTTGATACGCAATGGCTAACAAACCTTGGTCTCGGCGGAGATTCTGCTGCCGCATCGCGTCCCGCTGGGTTCACGTTTAACACGGCAGGTGAGTTTTTCTTCACTGCTCAGAGCAAGATTAAGCATTACAGTGGAGCAAAGACTCTCATTCAAGAATTCACAAGTGCAGATGGATTGAATCATCCGGCCCAGATCGAGACAGATGAGGACAACACCCTTTGGGTGGCAAATCGAGATGGAAATAATATTTTACGAATTCGGACTAGCCCCACCAACAGGCTCGTTAGAACAAAGCTCTCTGGTATTACGTCTCCTCGAGGCCTAGCTCTAGATCGAGATCCTGACACTAATAATCCATGGCTGTATGTTGCGGACGAGAAGGAGGTTTACAGGTTCAGAATTTATGATACCGTGCGTGTTGATGTGAAAGTCTTCAATGAAACCTTGATATCTCCATCCGGGATTCAGACTTCACAAGCGGAATTTGAGCGACGTGTAAAACGGGACATAGAACAAATGCGTACAATCTTCTCTCAATGCCACTTAGATATTGTAGTCGAACGAATACTCTTTATTCCTGACCCGAACGTTGGAGACGGATCTGTGGAAAGCAATCGAAGTGCTACGCTAACTGCTCAAGAGCAAACGGTCTTGGCAACACAACGCGCTACCGATCCACTTGTTATTAACATCTACTATATTCATCACTTTCTTCAGCCGAACTCTACACCACCTCCGAACTACATAAATGCTGATCTAAATGGGAGGGCTTACAGTAACGATAGCATCCCTGGGCTCAACAACCAGACCGAGGGAGGAATTATGATAGCGCGTTTTAGCGCGATGAATCCAGGAGAATCTCTTTCCGGAGGAGCGATAGATAACACAGTTGCCCACGAGCTTGGTCATTTCTTATTGGATCAATACGTTCAACCTGGATACACGGATGAGCATCGAGGCGCAGGGTGTTTGGAGACAGATCCTGATAGGTTTTACCTCATGCACGGCACTGGGTGCTTACAGCGATACTCGCTCACTAATGGAGCTGGTAGCGAGTGTGAAAATATGAGGACTAGCCCAGATGGATCAATTTTTGTGGAGTTATTTTAATGCATTGGGTACTGAGCATCATAATAACATCTCTTTTAATATCATGTCAGACACCGACATATCCCCAATCATGCGACAATCTGGACGCTGAAACGAAAAAAGCGCTTAATTACTTCATCAATAATGTCTATGGCTTGGGATTAGTCAGAAGTGAGGACAATGAGGAACTTGATTGGGCAAGGAGAACACTGTTACAACGCGGCAAAGAAGTTCTTCCATGTCTTGTTGAGATCTTTAATCATGGTTTGCAAAATAGCAAGCTCTGGCCATTAAAGACAAAGGCTCCCAGCCAAGGGCGATGGGTTATTGATCTTATTCGGGAAATAGATGTACGCACAGCGAGTGGTCTTTATAGAGAATGGCGAGTTGAACCTGATACAGATTATCTAACGAAGATACATATCAGCACTGAACTTGCTAGCATCGGCGACCTAGAATTCCTCCCTGAGGTTGTGAACTTCCTGATGAACCCACCAGCAGTTCCAGCAACCAACATACAAAGAGTGCGCTCTATTCAAGAGCGCGCAATAGAAGTGATTTCAATTTGTAATTACCGACCTGCCCTTGCGGCATTACAGAATCTAGCTTCAGAGAAAGGACCGAATTATGCTAAATACTGGCGATGGCTTCCTATCTATATCGCGCAGCTCTCTGAAGATGAAAAAACGCTCCTTCGCTATGCGCGCGACTCAGAAAATTTCGGATGGGCGTTGCGTGCACTGAAAAGAATGGGCAAGATTGAAACACTAAAAGCGTTAGCAGCAGATTATAATTATAAATATCGAGATTTAGCTAAAACTCTCTTGGAAACGAACAACACGCCATACTAGCAAACAGAGTGATTGCCCAAACATAGAATTTATCAGCATTTTTATTGCCTTTATCTCTTCCTCATCGCACATGATTTTGATGCTTATCTTTGGTGCTTATATCATTTATTAAGGGAGTCCTTAAATTAATTTAAAAAGTCGCTGGTAGAAATTCCTCCGCTCATCAAGCAATTTTCTTGCATCACATTGACACTGATTGCAACCTATAATAAATTAAAGCTCTCAAAGTTTTGCGCCCGTAGCTCAGTCCGGATAGAGCAGTGGACTTCGAATCCGCAGGTCGTAGGTTCGAATCCTACCGGGCGTGCCATGAGAAAAGATGGGCCGCTAGCTCAATCGGTAGAGCAGCAGACTCTTAATCTGCGGGTTGAAGGTTCGATTCCTTCGCGGCTCACCAGATTTCTCGCACGGATCCTGTTGCGATTGCAAGCGAGGTAATGAGAGTTTCGGATCACAAGGGTTTTTTGAAGAACTCTATCGTGCGAAAGTGGCGGAACTGGCAGACGCGATGGACTTAGGATCCATTGGGCAACCGTGGGGGTTCGACTCCCCCCTTTCGCACCACTTCTTGCGATATTAATCTTTAAAGATTGGCAGATAGATAAGAAAGTCATTGATGAAAGTTGAACTGATCGATGTTTCGTCCTGCAAGAAGAAACTTGCCTTCGAGATCGAGAACGAAATCGTGACCGAGGAGAGGAACGGCCTTGAGCGGGAATTTGCAAGAAAGGCAAAGATTCCGGGATTTCGTCCCGGCAAGGCCCCCCGCTCTGTCATCAAGGCACGATTTGCAAAAGAGATCGAGGAGGAGCTTAAAGAGAAGATCATCTCCGAGAATTTCAGGAAGGCGGTTAATGAGAGATCCATCGTCCCCCTGCATAATCCCATCCTCGAGGAATACACGCAGAAGGAAGGAGAACCGCTCAAATTCATGGTCCTTTTCGAAATTCAGCCGGACATCAAGCTTGAGAACTACAAAGGGATGACGGTCACGGACCGGAAGATAAGCCTCGAAGAGGAAGAGGTCGATCGGATCATTAACTCGCTGCGCGAATCTTTCGCAAAATATGAGGTTGCGGACAAGGAGTCGGCTTCCGAAGGTGATTACGTCATCGTCAGGCTGGAAGGAACCATTACTGGGGGGAAGGAAGAAGCAAAGAGAGAGACGAAGAAAGAGAAGATGAAAGGAGAGATGAAGGAAGAGAACCTTCCCATCGTCGTGGGCTCCGAGGATAACCTTCCTGAATTCAACCGTAACCTGGTCGGGATGAGGAAGGGGGAAGAGAGGGAGTTCGACGTTGAGTATCCCGAGAACTACTATGCGAAGAACCTTGCGGCAAAGAAGGTCCATTACAGAATGACCCTGAAGGAGATCAAGGTCAAGGTCCTTCCCGAACTGAACGATGACTTTGCCAGGAATGCTTACGCAACTTACTACGCTCACGATCACAGGATTGAGGGAGAACATTTAGAAAAAGTGGGAAGAGAGAAAGAAGGGGAAGAAAAAGAAGGAAAAGAGAAAGTAGAGGAAGGGAGAGAACCAAAGGAAAAGCGCGTTGAGAGACTGGAGGAGTTCAGGGCACTCATCAGAGAGAGGATGCTCCGTAGGAAGAGCGATGAGCGAGAAATTACATTGAAAAATGAAATGCTCAATACTCTCATCGATGCGAACGATTTTGAAATTCCCGAGGTGATGGTGGAAGATCAACTCAACATCAGGATGGAGGGGATCGTCCGCGAGATGTTTGCGAGAGGGATCAATCCCGCTAAGGCGGATGTCAACTGGAAGGAGATCAGGGAAAAGCATATGGAACCAGCGAAGAGAGATGTCAAAGGCAAGTTGATCCTTTCTACAATCGCGGCCCAGGAAAAGATCGAAGTGCAAGAAGCAGAAATCGATGAGAGGATCAGGATTGATGCCGCGGCTCATGGAACTACATTCGAGGAGATGAGGAATCGCCTGTCCACAGAGGATTTACAGCATATCCAGGAGCAAATCCTCCGGGAGAAGGCGCTTGACTTTTTGTTCTCGAATGCTAATATTACGTAACGAGGGTTTAATCGATGTATTTGATACCGATGGTGGTCGAGCAGACCAGCAGAGGAGAGCGGGCCTACGACATCTACTCACGCCTTCTCAAAGACAACATCATCTTCATCGGACATCCCATCGATGACAACATCTCGAATCTTGTGATCGCCCAGCTTCTTTTTCTGGAAGCAGAAGATCCCGATAAAGATATTTCCATCTACATTAATTGTCCTGGTGGTTCCATAACGGCCGGTCTGGCCATCTACGATACGATGCAGTTTATCAAACCCGACATCACGACCATATGCATCGGCCAGGCAGCCAGCATGGCTGCCATTCTCCTGGCCGCCGGTACTTCGGGAAAGAGATTCGCCCTTCCCAATTCGCGGATCATCATTCACCAGCCGCTTGGAGGATTCTCCGGCCAGGCATCCGATATCGACATCCAGGCGCGTGAGATTCTTCGCATGAAGGATAGACTGAACGAGATCATGGTCAGACACACGGGACAACCGTTCGACAGGATTGCCCAGGATACAGATCGAGATTTCATCATGACCGCTGAGCAGGCAAGACACTATGGCCTCATTGATCAGGTCATCAAGAAAAGAGAGTAGTATAGGGAAGAGGGGATGACAAGGAAAAAGTCTGAGGGCGACGTTTTGAAATGCTCCTTCTGCAACAAGAATCAGAGAGACGTCCGGAAGCTGATCGCCGGTCCCACTGTTTACATCTGTGATGAGTGCGTTGATATCTGCCTTGACATCATCGCGGAAGAACGAGAGGGAGAGATCAATGCGAGACGGATCAAGCTCCCGAAGCCAGTTGAGATTAAGAACTTCCTCGACGAGTACGTCATCGGACAGGAAAAGGCCAAAAAGAAACTTGCCGTTGCAGTTTACAATCATTACAAGAGAACCGAGTATGCCAAGCGCAGAAGCGATATCGAGATTCAGAAAAGCAACATTCTCCTGATCGGACCGACCGGAACCGGGAAGACGCTTCTGGCGCAGACTCTTGCGAAACTTCTGTCCGTTCCCTTCGCCATCGTCGATGCCACTACCTTGACGGAGGCAGGCTATGTGGGAGAAGACGTAGAAAACATCATACTGAAGCTTCTCCAGGCTGCCGGGAACGACGTCGATCGTTGCCAGCAGGGAATCATCTACATCGACGAGATCGACAAGATCGCACGCAAGGGAGAGAACCCGTCCATCACAAGAGACGTCTCTGGTGAGGGGGTACAGCAAGCCCTCCTGAAGATACTCGAGGGGACAATAGCCAATGTTCCGCCACAGGGAGGAAGAAAACACCCCCATCAGGAATTCATCCCGGTCGATACGACCAACATTCTCTTCATATGCGGGGGAGCCTTCGTCGGGCTCGATTCTATTATCGAGCAAAGGACAGGCAAGAAATCGGTCGGATTCAAAGCGGAGGTCAGAGGGAAGAAGGAGAAAAACCTGCGCGAGATCTACGATCAGATCCAGCCTGTCGATCTCATCAAGTACGGCATGATTCCGGAATTCGTAGGTCGTCTTCCCGTCGTCGGCACCCTCGAAGAACTTGACAAGAAAGCTCTCATCAGGATCCTGACCGAACCCAGGAATGCTCTCGTACGGCAGTATCAAAAGATCTTTGAATTTGAGAATGTCGTGCTGAAGTTCACCGATGACGCGCTTGACACCATCGCTCAGCTAGCCATTGAAAGAAAGATCGGAGCAAGGGGGCTGCGGCTCATCCTGGAAGACCTCATGCTCGACGTGATGTATCAGCTCCCTTCGGAAAGCGGCGTCAAGGAGTGCCTCATCACGAAGGACGTCATCGTCAACAACATCAATCCTCTCTCAGTATTGCAGAAAGCCGTTTGATGGAACTCTATCCTGCATTTGAAATCCAGTAACACCAGGTCTTCTCTATGACAGAAAATTCCCATGGAGGAATTCCTTTGAATTTACAGACACTCCCGCTTGTCCCCTTGAGAGACATGGTCATCTTTCCCTCCGTTTACAGCCCGTTCGTAATCGGCAGGGAGAGCTCCATTAAAGCTTTCGAGGTGGCCATCTCAAAGGATGGAAAGATCTTCGTATCCGCCCAGGAAGATGCCGGGGTCGACCACCCCAGGCCGGAAGATATCAGCATAGTGGGAACGGTTGCAAAGATCATTCGCCACGTAAAACTCGAAAGTGGTAACATCAAGGTGATCGTGGAAGGTCTTCAGAGGGCGAGGATCATCGAATTCGAAGCCGCATCAGAAGGGTACATTCAGGTCGTCGTTAAGGCGATCGACCGGACTGAAGAGATCACTCCCGAAGTTAAAGAGCTTGCGGACAAGGTTTCGTCTCTTTTCGAGAAATATCTGAAGCTGACACAGGGAGTCCTGCAGGATGTATCTCCGGCCGAGCTTAAGTATAGTAATCCTCAGCGCATGTCCGACATCATCGCTACCTATATTCCGGTAAGCAGCCAGGAAAAGCAGAACCTGCTCGAAACTGTTCTGGTCAAGGATAGACTTCAGTATCTCTTCAATCTCCTGAGGAACGAGCTGGAGAAGCTCCGCGTCGATCAGAAAATCCAGAGCAGAGTTCAGAAGCAGATGGAGAAAGCCCAGAAAGAGTACTACCTCAGCGAGAAGATGAAGGCGATCCAGCAGGAGCTCGGCAGAAAGGATGACAAATACAACGAGATCGAAAACATTCGGAACAGGATTGAAAAGGCAAGGATGCCAGCCGAGGCTCTTGAAAAGGCGATGCAGGAGCTGAACCGCCTCGAGGTGATGCCTCCCATCTCTGCCGAGGCGACCGTTTCCAGGAATTATCTCGAATGGCTCATCGCCATGCCTTGGCATAAGAAGTCGAAGGAGTCACGGGACATGGTAAGAGCCGAGAAGGTCCTCAACGAGGATCACTATGGTCTCGAGAAGGTCAAGGAAAGGATCCTCGAGTTTCTGGCTGTTCGGAAACTGGTCAAGAAGGCGAGAGGTTCCATCCTCTGCTTCGTTGGCCCTCCAGGCGTTGGAAAGACCTCTCTCGCCAGGTCCATCGCTCGGGCGACAGGGAGGAAGTTCGTAAGACTCTCGCTTGGCGGAGTCAGAGATGAAGCGGAGATCAGAGGACACAGGAGGACTTACATTGGTGCCTTCCCCGGCCAGATCGTACAGATGGTCAGGAAAGCGGGGACGAAGAATCCGGTATTTCTCCTCGATGAAGTCGATAAGATGAGCATGGATTTCAGGGGGGATCCTTCCGCGGCTCTCATGGAGGTCCTCGATCCTGAGCAGAACTGCGCCTTTCTGGACCATTATCTTGACACGCCGTTTGATCTCTCGGAAGTAATGTTCATATGCACTTCCAACATCGTGCACACTATTCCAGCCGCGCTGCTGGACAGGATGGAGGTACTCAGAATAGCCGGCTACACGCTCAACGAGAAGATAAACATCACCCAGAAGTATCTCATCGTGAAGCAACTGGAAGTCCACGGCCTTCAGAAGATCGGCATCCATTTTACGGAGGAGGGGATAAGGGACATCATTGAGAGGTACACAAAGGAAGCCGGTGTGCGAAACCTTGAACGGGAGATCGCCTCCATCTGCCGCAAGGTGGCAAGGAAGGTCATTTCAGGAGGGGATGATAAGCACTTCGAGATCACGCCCGAGAACCTTACCGATTTTCTAGGCATTCCCAGATACCATCCAAGAGAATCCCATAAAGAAAGTGAAGTGGGGACGGCCATAGGTCTGGCCTGGACAGAAGTTGGTGGAGAGATCATGACGACTGAAGCTTCCGTGATGAAGGGAAAGGGAGCGCTCATCCTGACCGGGAAGCTCGGTGATGTCATGCAGGAATCGGCTCAGGCTGCACTGAGTTACATCCGATCCAGAGCAGAGGATCTCGGGATCGACAAGAACTTTTACAGGAAATATGACATACACATCCATGTCCCGGAGGGAGCCATTCCCAAAGATGGCCCTTCGGCGGGGATCACGATGGCATCGGCCCTTGCCTCTATCCTCATGAACTCTCCCCTGAGGAGCGATGTGGCCATGACGGGCGAGATCACACTGAGAGGCAAAATACTTCCCATCGGTGGTGTCAAGGAGAAAATCCTTGCCGCCTACCGCTCTGGTATCAAGATGATCATCCTTCCCAGGGACAATGAGAAAGACCTTGCCGAAATACCGGAAGATATTAAGAAGTTCCTTGAGTTCAAACTCGTGAAGAACATGGACGAGGTTCTGCGAATTGCACTCGAGATGCCCTCCGCCCTCGAGGCAGGTTTTCCGCTGGAAGAGGAAAAGAAGAATAGAATCTCCGAAGATTCGCTATCCCAGCCGCTTCAATAGAACGGCCTGATGATAGAACTACAGGAAAGCGAGTACCAGATTCATTCTTTGCCATTGCGAGCCAAAAGCCAGACATCTCATGAAAACAGGAGGTCTTTAAGATAAGTATGGATATCAGAGAATTGAAAGAAATGAATATCGCAGAATTGAGTTCCATCGCCAGGAATCTCAACGTGGTAGGAGCGTCCACGTTGCGAAAATCGGAGCTGATCTTCAAGATCCTCCAGGCTCAAACGGAGAAGAACGGGCTAATATTTTCAGAAGGGGTCTTGGAATGTCTGTCTGACGGGTATGGATTCCTGAGAGCGCCGGAATACAACTACCTTCCCGGTCCGGATGACATCTACGTCTCCCCATCGCAGATCAGGAAGTTTGATCTGAAGACGGGAGACATAGTCTCCGGACAGGTGAGACAGCCCAAGAACGGAGAGAAGTATTTCGCTCTCATCAAGATCGAGGCAGTCAACCACGAGCCTCCTGAGTCGGTCAAAGACAAGATCCTCTTTGATAATCTAACGCCGCTCTATCCAGATGAGAGGATCAATCTCGAGACAGACAAGGACAACATCTCAGCGAGGATTATGAACCTGCTGACCCCGCTGGGAAAAGGACAGAGGGGGTTGATCGTCGCTCCACCGAGGACGGGAAAGACCATCCTACTCCAGACCATCGCCAATGCCATAACGAAGAACCATCCTGAAATCATCCTGATCGTCCTTCTTATCGATGAGAGGCCTGAAGAGGTCACCGATATGGAGCGGTCGGTGAAGGGAGAAGTCATCTCCTCGACCTTTGATGAACCTGCCTCCCGCCATGTCCATGTGGCTGAGATGGTCCTGGAGAAGGCAAAGAGGCTCGTGGAATACAAGAAGGACGTCATGATATTGCTTGATAGCATCACGAGACTGGCGCGCGCTTACAATGCCATAGTTCCTCCCAGTGGAAAGGTTCTCTCGGGTGGCGTGGATGCCAATGCTCTCCAGAAACCCAAGAGATTCTTTGGAGCAGCCAGAAACATCGAGGAAGGGGGAAGCCTCACAATCATGGCGACCGCTCTCATCGAGACTGGAAGCCGCATGGACGATGTCATCTTTGAAGAGTTCAAGGGGACCGGAAACATGGAGATCAATCTCGACCGGAAACTAGCCGATAGAAGAGTTTTCCCCGCCATCGATCTGACCCGCTCCGGGACGCGAAAGGAGGAGCTTCTCCTGAGCAAGAAGGAGCTGGAGAGGAGCTGGGTCCTCAGAAAAGTCCTGAATCCGCTCTCCGGCGTGGAAGCCATGGAACTTCTAGTTGACAAGATATCCAGGACGAAAAGCAACGAAGAGTTCCTCGACAGCATGGCCCAGCTTTAGCCTGCGTGGAGTGCTGCCAGCCTTGAATCCCTGTATCATTTATCATAAAATATTAAAAAAATTTTGGATCCAATCCATAGAGGAGAAAAAGATACTATGAAGAAAGGAATTCATCCGGAATATGTTGAGGCGACTGTCCACTGTGCCTGCGGGAACTCGTTCCAGACGAGATCTACCAAGAAGGATCTCAGGGTAGAGATCTGCTCCAAGTGCCATCCGTTCTTCACAGGAAAGCAAAAACTCATCGATTCAGCAGGAAGAGTGGAAAGATTCCAGAAGAAGTACAAGAAGGAAGAGCAGGAAGCAAAGGAAGCATAAAAAATGGGAAAGAAAGGAGATGAAGATGTCCTTCTGGGCGGCCAGGCCGTCATCGAAGGAGTCATGATGCGCTCCTCCGATGTCATGGCCGTTGCTGTCCGCAAGTCGGATGGAGATATCTCAATCCTGAAGGAGGACTTTGTCTCGTTTCTCAAGAAGTATCCCTTGCTTAAGATCCCGATTCTTAGAGGGGCGGTGGTGCTTGTACAATCGCTTATTCTCGGCATCAAATCGCTGAACTATTCGGCGGAAGTCGCCATGGCAGCAGAAGAGAAGAAGAAGGATAAAGAATCCGGTCCAGCAGGAGAGAAGTCCCGCAAGAGATCGAAAGGGTCTGCCTTCGCCATCGGATTATCGTTCATCGTGGCATTCATCTTCGGACTGGCGCTATTCCTCTTTCTTCCCCTCTTTCTGACGGAACTTCTCAAGAGATACTTTGCGATCTTTGGAAACAGCATCATATTCAATCTGGCCGATGGTGTCATAAGGATCGTGATCTTCATCCTGTACATTGTTTCGATCTCTCTTCTCAAGGATATCAGGAGGATATTCCAGTACCATGGCGCCGAGCACAAGGTTGTTCATGCTTATGAGGCAGGTAGGGAGTTGACCGTCGAAAAAGTGAGAGAGTTCAGCACGCTCCATCCACGCTGTGGTACGAGCTTTCTCCTTTTTGTGATGGTCATTGCAATTCTTCTCTTTTCCTTCCTCCCTGCGCATCAGCCGCTCTACGCTAAGATATGGCCCCGGCTTGCCCTCCTCCCGCTCATCGCGGGGATCTCTTATGAAGTGATAAGGTTCAGTGCCAGGAAGAGAGAGGCAGCACTGCTTCAGTGGCTCATATGGCCTGGACTCTTCTTCCAGAAAATAACGACGGCTGAGCCAACCGATGACCAGATAAACGTGGCCATTGAAGCCTTGAAAAATATCCTCCCATCACCCCACACCGCCGAGATCGTCCCCAGCTAGCAGAACATCCGATAAAATATTTGCATAGGGAAGTTTCTATGAGAATATAAATATCTTGAAAAGAGGTTTCCATGTCCAGAATGTTTGAAAAACTTGAACAGATCGAAGAAAAATTCGAAAGGCTTGCGAAAGCCATGAGCGACCCAGAGGTTGTTGCCGACAAGATAAAGTATCGGGAGCATGCCAGGCTCTATTCTGAGCTAGAAGACGTCGTGTCGAAGTACAGGGAATACAGAAAGGTCAAAGAGGAACTGGACCAGGCCAGGGAGATGATCAGGGCATCAGAAGATGAAGAGCTGAGGAAACTCGCCACCGAAGAGTCGGATCAACTCACCGGAAAACTTGCAACCCTGGAGGAAGAGATAAAACTCCTCCTGCTTCCGAAAGACCCCAACGATGAGAAAAATGTCATTCTTGAAGTGAGAGCGGGGACGGGTGGCGATGAAGCAACACTCTTCGCTCAGGAGATCTTCAGGATGTACCAGAGGTATGCAGAAAGCAAAGGGTGGAAGATTGATCTCATGAGCGCACATGAGACAGGCGTTGGCGGGATCAAAGAGGCCATTGCGAACATCGAAGGAGATAAAGTTTACAGCAGGTTGAAATATGAGAGCGGCGTACACAGGGTGCAGCGGGTTCCAGAAACGGAGGCCAGCGGGAGGATTCATACATCCGCGGTTACCGTTGCCATCCTTCCAGAGGCGGATGAAGTGGAAGTTGTCATCGATGAGAAGGATCTAAGAGTGGACACCTTCTGCTCATCTGGTCCCGGGGGGCAGAGCGTCAATACGACTTATTCTGCGGTGAGAATCACGCACCTTCCGACCAACCTCGTCGTCCAGTGCCAAGATGAGAAGTCCTGGCATAAGAATAAAGCGAGAGCTCTCAAGGTTCTGCGCTCCCGACTCTTCGATTTGAAGTTGAAAGAGCAACAGGATGCAATTGCCAGGGATAGACGAAACCAGGTGAAGAGCGGTGACAGGAGCGAGAAGATCAGAACCTACAATTTTCCTCAGAACCGGGTGACCGACCACCGGATCAATCTGACAATTCATCGTCTCACGGAAATCCTCGACGGCAACCTGGATGAAGTGATCGATGCTCTAATTACTCATTACCAGGCCGAGAAATTAAAAGAAGAAGTCAAGGTTTAACCTTCTATTAGATTCCCCGCGCCATGGCGGACACGATCAAAAATTTGATCTCTTTTGCGGAAAGGAAATTGAGGGGAAGCGGCATCTCTACGGCCCGGCTTGATGCCGAAGTGCTGCTTTCCTTTACTCTGGGATGCGGAAGAGAAAAGGTCATTGCCGGTTCCGGAGAAGAGGTTCCCGAAAGTATCGCCCTGAAATTCCTTGAACTTATCGACAGGAGAAGCAAGAGATTCCCCTTGCAGTATCTGACGCACAGGCAGGAGTTTTACTCCCTCGAGTTCTTTGTCGATGAGAGGGTTCTGATACCGCGTTCGGAGACGGAGCTCATCGTCGATGAAGTGTTGAAGCTCAATCACGGTGAGGAGCCGGTCATTGCCGATGTGGGAACCGGAAGCGGCAACCTTGCTGTTACCCTCGCCTGTCAGATCCCGGGAGCGCGGGTCTTCGCCATCGATAGTTCTCAGGGGGCTCTCGACGTTGCAAGGATGAATGCAGAGAAACATGGTGTTTCGGAGAGGATTGCATTTCTTGAGGGAGATTTCCTTTCACCTATCAAAAGTATTTCTGAGCAGCCATCCCTTGATTTCATCGTCTCGAACCCTCCCTATGTCCTGGAATCGGAAATAGGGTTACTGCAGGAGGAGGTGAAAAACCACGAGCCTCGTCAAGCTCTCGTTCCCAAAAATGGCGCTCTTGGTTCATATAGTAAAATCATTCCGGATGGCTTCTCTCTTCTGCGGAACAAGGGAGCCCTGATCCTTGAAATCGGTTCGGGACAGTCAGAGAACGTCAGGAGAATGGTTTCAGGATTTCCCTTTTCAGAAGTTTATATCGGAAAGGACCTTCAAGGGATCGACCGGATGATCGTCGCACTTAAATAGGAGGATAAGGAGATTGACATGATTGAAGTCGAAAGAGCCTTGCATATAATTTTGCGTGAGGTGAAGGTTCTGGGGATGACGGAGGTCAATTTCCGTGAAGCTGTCGGGATGGTTCTTGCCAGGAATGTTGTTGCCGAAACAGACATGCCACCTTTCGATAAATCGATGATGGACGGGTATGCTGTCAGGAGCAAGGACCTGAGCAGGATTCCTGCTCTCTTGACCCAGGTCGATTTCATCCCTGCGGGCAGGAAGCCTTCGAGGCGGATCGGCAAAGGCGAATGCGCCAGGATCATGACGGGAGCCCCTCTTCCAGAAGGTTCCGATTCAGTGCAGATGCTTGAATACGCGGAAAGCGTTGAGAGCGGGAAAAGGATAAAAATTCTGAGAACTGTCAGAGTGGGTGAGAATATCATGAGAAAGGGAGAGGAAGCATCACGAGGAGAGATCATCCTGGAAAGGAAAACGTTGGTCTCACCCGTAGAAACTGCCATCCTTGCAGGATGGGGAAAGGTGGACATTCCTGTATTCAAGAAACCTGCAGTATCCGTTCTTGCAACAGGTGATGAAGTCGTCGAGCCTGAAAATAGCACAGATGATTCAAAGATCAGGAACAGCACCTCCTACTTCATTGTCCCTAAACTGCAATCCATGGGGATAAACCCGGACTATCTTGGCATCTCACGAGACGATCCAGTAATTCTGCAAAAGAAACTGAAAAGAGGTCTTGAAAGCGATTGCCTCCTGATCTCCGGGGGCGCTTCGGCAGGTGATTACGATATTGTCTCTGAAAACCTTGAAGAACTGGGGGTCCACCTCTTCTTTTCCAAAGTCGCAATCAAGCCGGGGAAGCCACTCCTCTTCGGAAGAAAAAACAGAACGCTCATATTTGGATTGCCGGGGAATCCGCTTTCCTGCTTTACCGATTTTACTGTCTTTGTACTTCCCGCTTTGAAAAAGATGACGGGAAGGAACGATTATTGGAATCGTATTCTCAAAGGTAAGCTTCAGGAGACGATGAATAAGAAGAAAGACAGGACTCATTATAGGATTGGCTGGGCTGAGATGGTGAAAGGAGAGATAAAGGTGTCAGCCGTTCATAGCGCCGGATCATCGGATATCCTCTCCGCCACCAGAGGAAACTGCTTCATCATCCTTCCCCGGGCGAAGGAAGTAATCCGAGCCGGGGGTATAGTTGATATCCTGATCTGGGATTAGCTCAGATGTTGTTTTTGCCGACGTGCATTGTCAGAGCTTCAACGCACCGATCATCGAACTTGGTTCCCTTCCCCTTTTCTAGCTCGGCAATGGCATTCTTGAAAGAGAGCGGCTTATTGTAACCCCTGGAGCTCGTCATGGCATCGAAGACCTCGGCGACAGCGATGATCTTGGAGAGGAGCGGCATCTCTTTGGCTTTCTTCCTGTAATAACCTTTTCCATCAGGCTGTTCATGGTGGAGGAGGATGATGTCGGCAATCTCTTCCATGTTGGAGAGAGAATGCAGAAGCCTCTGGCCTTTGAGGGGATGGGCTTTGACGAGTTCATATTCCTGTTCGGTGAGCGCACCGGGCTTGCCCAGGATGTCGGGGCTCACGAAGATCTTTCCGATGTCATGAAGAAGAGCGGCATAGGTCAATAGTTCTTTCTCTGCCTGGTCGAGTCCCAGACTGTTTGCAATGACCAGAGAGTAATTTGCCACTCTCTTAGAATGCCCCGCCTGGAATATGTCCCTTTCTTCGACCATGTCCACGATCATCTCGGCCGTTTCGAGGTAAGAGCTCTTTATTCCGCTCTTTATCCTCTCAAGTTCCTCTTTCGTATACCTGGATGCTTCTTCGAGGGTTTTGATGATTGAGGCGAACTCATGGATCTCGGCCAGCGTCCCCTGAGGCTTTCGTGCTCCTCTTGTAAAGTCTTTTTCAGATATCTTTTTTGCTTCGATCAGGACCTTGCACCTCTGAAGGAGGATGTTGACCTCAAAGGGCTTCCGGAGAAATTCTACGGGAGCCACCTTCTGCAGCATTTTGATCTCAGCGGTATTTTCGGGAAGGAATACGATAAAGGGAGTCTTAGAGAATTGAATGTCGTTTTCCACCAGCTTCTGGAGTCGGTGAAAAGAGATGGCAGGATTTGGGATATCCAGGATGACAAGGTCGGGGTTACCGGTCCTCACGAGGTGAGCTGCCTCTTCCACGGTCCTGACCTCGACGACGTTGTAATCGTTGCTTCTCAGAGCGAGGCTGATCGATTTGGAAGCCTGCGTGTCATAGGTTAACAGAATGATCTCACTCATGGCTGTCTCCGCTTTATTCTATCTAACGCGGCTGCCGGTCGGGATGTCGCGGTCGAAGAAGGGAACAACGGCTTTTCCGCCGACGTCAGCAGCAAGTAGCATTCCCTGGGACTCCACTCCCCGCACCCTGGCAGGCTTCAGGTTAGCTACGAAGATAACCTCTTTCCCGATAAGCTGCTCGGGCGCATAGGTGTCGGCGACGCCGGCAACGATCTGGCGTTTTTCTGTTCCAATATCGATGATGATCTTCAGGAGCTTCGTGGTCCCCTCCACACGTTCCGCTGCCTCGATCTTTCCGACTCTCAGATCGACTTTCATGAATTCATCAATGCTTATCAGATTCTCAGTCATCGGACCCTCCTTCTCTATCTTTCTTGTCTCCTGTTCTTCCGTTGGCTCTTTAAAATATTTCTCTTTATCAACTCGCGGGAAGAGATGCTTTCCTTTTGTAATGGTATTGCCCGGCCTCAGGATGCCCCATGAGAATCCGGTTAAATCTCCCTTCTCGGACTCGTCCTTGATGCCGAGTTGCTCGAAGATCTTCTCCGATGTTCCGGGCATGACGGGGCGGATAAGAACAGCAGAGATCCTCAGAGACTCTGCCGCTGCGTAGAGAAGCGGCCCAACGTTCTTCAGACCATCATTCCCCTTGACGATGGACCAGGGCTCTTTCCTAACGATGTATCTGTTTATCTCGCCGATGAAGTCCCAGACTGTCGCAAGGGCGGAGGAGAAGTCGTAGCTATCGAACTGTTCTATGAATCTTTCCCAGATCTTTTGCGCGTATGCCTTCATCTCCTCATGGATCGAAGCATCCCCTTTTTCGGGGATTCTGCCGCCGCAAAAGTTCTCGATCATTGTCAGGAGCCGGCTCAGAAGATTCCCGAGGTTATTGGCCAGATCGCCGTTGTGTCTGTCGATGAGCGCCTCGTCTGAGTAACTCCCATCGAGACCAAAGGTGATCTCCCTCATCAGAAAGTATCTAAGAGTGTCAACCCCGAATTCCTCGATGAGGGGCTCGGCCCTCACGATGTTCCCCTTCGTCTTGGACATTTTCGCCTCTTCCATGAGCCACCAGCCATGACCGAATATGGTTTCGGGAAGCGGCTCTCCGGCAGACATCAGGAATGCCGGCCAGTAGACAGTGTGAAATCTGAGAATATCCTTCCCGACGAGATGGATGTCCGCAGGCCAGTATTTGTCGTACAGCTTTTCATCCCGTCCGTAACCGAGGGCACTTATGTAGTTGGCAAGAGCGTCGAACCATACATAGATGACATGCTTCTCGTCGTCGGGGAAGGGAATTCCCCAGCTGAAGGAGGTCCTGCTGATGCTGAGGTCTTTCAGATTTCTCCGGACAAAGCTGATAACCTCGTTCCTCCTCGATGATGGTTTGATGAAGTTCGGATGCCTCTCATACAGCTCGAGGAGTTGTTTCTGATATCTGGAAAGACGGAAGAAGTAACTTTCCTCTTCGGTGAACTCCACGTCGTGCCCCTGGTCGGGGCACTTCCCGTTGACTATCTGTGATTCCGGGAAGAAGGCTTCACACCCCGTGCAGTACCATCCGCTGTACTTGTCGAGATAGATGTCCCCATTATCCCGGATCTTCTGGAGGAGCTTCCACACTCCCGCATGGTGGCGCTGTTCCGTAGTCCTGATGAAGTCATTGTAGGTGATGCCGAGGCTCTTCCAGAGAATCTTGTATCGCTCCACGACCCTGTCGGCCAGCTCTATCGGCTTCAAGCCTTGCTTGTCGGCAGCTCTCTCAATCTTCTGACCGTGCTCGTCGGTTCCCGTAAGGAAATAGACGTTGAATCCCCGCAGCCTCTTGTAACGCGCTATGACATCGGCCACGACGGTTGTATAAGTATGCCCGATGTGCGGAATGTCGTTCACGTAATATATCGGAGTGGTGATGTAGAATTTCTTCCTGTCTGTCATTTTCTCTATTTAACTTTTCCTCAGCGGTTATTCCAGATTCTCTTTTGCTTTCTTCAGAGCTTCCTGCTGGACCTCCTTCAAGGGAGCATTATGACGCCTGGCAGCCTTGGCGCAGTCATCGTACTCCGAGGATGCCTGTGAGACTTTACCATCAAAGAACGATTTTTTCACCCGGATCTTGCCGAACCGCGTTTGAACTGTCTCGATCCTTCTCTCGAGCTCCTGGCGGTTTTCATTTCGAAATCTCACGCCGATCGTCGTCGTCTCCCTGAAGAGGATTCCGATGAGCTTATCTCTGTCCTGGTGGCTGCAAATCACCGTGACCAGAATCCCCGGCCGATTCTTCTTCATGATGACGTTGGTGTAAAAGACCTCCAGTGCTCCGTTCTTGAAGAGGGTTTCCATAAGGTAGCCGAAGATCTGGAGATTCATATCGTCTATGGTCGTCTCGATGACGGACACCATTCCGCCTGAACCGATCCTGGCTCTTCCCATAACAACCCTGAGAAGGTTGGGATGACTCTTTAGTTCTCGTGAGCCTGCTCCATAACCGACCTTCTCGGCTTCCATTTCAGGAATGGGGAGGAATCTCGATGCGAAACTCGAGATGATGGAAGCACCTGTCGGGGTCGTCAGTTCAGCCTCATCGCCGCGCGAATAGATGGGAACTCCTTTTAATATCTCCATCGTTGCCGGAGCCGGGATGGGGAAGATTCCATGCTCGCATCTCGCGAATCCGCGCCCCACGTTGATGGGTGAAGACAGTATCTCATCGACACCGATCCTCTTAAATGCGATGCATGCTCCGACGACGTCCACGATGGCATCGATGGCTCCCATCTCGTGGAGATGCATCTTCGACCCGGGAACCATGTGGACCTTAGCCTCCGCCTCGATCATCTTCCGGAAAATGCCGATGGATCTATCTTTGATTTCCTTTTCGAGGCTGCTTCGTTCGATGATCTTTGAGATCTCTGAGAGATTTCTTCCCCCTTTATCTTGTTTCGGCCCTTTCCGCCTTACCATAAAGACATCGAATTTGGTTGCAGATATCCCGTCCCTCTTGACTTTTCTGGCGGCAAGCGAAAGGGATGTCAGTTTGAGCTTGTTCAGCTCTTTTTTCAGATAGGAGAAAGGGATGCCGAGGTCGATCAGGGCGCCTAACAGCATGTCTCCGCTGATTCCTGAAAAGCAATCGAAGTAGAGAATCTTCCTGAAACCCTTCGTGTCCATTGTTTCCTTCAAAGAAAATTAAATTATAGTAAAAGAGTTCCCCCTCTACAAGAAAATTGCTCTGCCTGTATTATGATGTTCAGTTAAGCTTGCCAAAATATGCAAAAATTCCACTTGACATCTCATTTTCTTCTGATGTATAGATCAACCCAGATTTGGAGGTTTAATAGGCATCGCTTACTCATGAGCCTCTAGGCTTTGATGACTCATGTTTGAGGCTCTTTTCAAAGATGGCTTCCATCGGGAGGGTAAAATGAAAAATATAAAAGCAGTTTTCTTAATTGTTTTTCTTCTTTTTTTCCATATATCCTTTCCAGCCGATAATGAGATTGAATCATTGATATTGAAATCATTTCCTGTAGAGATTGATCCAAAAAAAGAGGTCTCAAAGGTCTTAAGGGGAAATGCCCTGCCATTGACTTTGAATGATCAGGTTCCTTTCAATGGGATTCCCCACAAGTTTGTCAATACAACGGTCGGGAATCTCA
>JBFMGF010000041.1 GCA_040752675.1 Acidobacteriota bacterium | reverse complement strand
TTTCCAGTTAGAGGTCCAATTATTGATCCCTTGCTTTCATTGGATAGATAAAAAGTATCGATTAGTCCACGATGTTATTGGTTTCCTGAGCATTAGGATTTAGTCCACGATGTTATTGGTGCAACCCATTAGGAAAACACGGGCTCCCTAATATCTATGTAGGAAGATCTGATACAAACTTTTGCTGCGACAAACGCGAATGAACTGTCCATTTTCAATGAGAAATCATTCAGATAGATGAAAACAGGACCAGGGATTCAATCATCGGAGAATGAGTCAGAGCCGTTTCCCATCGCTACGGGGATGGCCGCTGAATTCGAAGATCCTTTCGGAAATCGTCTCGGCATCACTGATTATAAAAAGAACGGATGATAGAACACTGCTCTCAACGTCTACCGAAAACTGTCCAGGCAAGTCGGTGAAAAAGAAAAGAAAATCGGTAGAAGGGGATGAGGATTCTGAAGGCTGAGAGTCTCCGTGGATCGGAGCTGCAATAGTATTCAAGGAAGGCATCTTCATCCTTTTCTGAAAACCGTTCACTTCCGACAGATTTCCTGAAAGAGCGAAACAGCCGGAAGATGTTTTCCAGCCTTTTAAGATTTCCGATCCTTTCGTTCTTTCTCATCCTATCAAGGTCAATGAAGAAGAGAAGTTCATGCAGCTTATCCGGCGCCATTTTAATAATGACGTTCCCCGCATTCAGATCGCGATGATAGAAACCCTCATTGTGGAAATGATTCAGCAGAGATGCAGTCCTCCTCAAGAGTTCCCTTCTGACCTCTTCGGAGATCTTCCTTCTGAAAATCTGAATGAGATTTTCTGCTTCCTCGATCAGCTCTTCCCCGATGTAACCCTCGAAAAAATGACTCCCTTTTTTCTTGAGGATTACGAATACCGCTTCCGGTGAAGGGATTCCCTTTGCTTTAAGGATAGAAGAATATCTCAGATTGTCCACGACCCTGTCCGCAGAGAAGGCATCACCGAGGATTGGGCCGAAGAAACCTCCATGAAGCATTTTCTTCATAAAGACCTTTCTCCTTGCACACGGGATGACTGCCACCGTTCCTCTTCCATGTGCGATATCCGCCGAGGCATATTTCAGAAGGAGCTCTTCAGGAGTTTCCCACTCAACATCTTTGAGGATATCCTCAAACCCTTTTTTGATAATAAGGGTCGTCTTTCCTCTGGTGGATGCAACATATTGATCTGGAATGGCGTGGATGCTTGCCATAGCTATTATACTGATCTTTCCTGCCTCCCCCTCTTCTGAAAAACAAAGGAGATGAGCGTTCCAATCAGGTAGAGGCCAACCATAGGCAGAGCGAATACGCACAGGGTCACAACGTCGCCGGTCGGCGTGATTACCGCGGCCACAATGAAGATGATCAAGACAGCATACTGTAACTTTGAGATCAAGAATCTGGGTGTAATGACCCCGAGCCGTGACAGGAAGAAGATCAGAATCGGCATCTCGAAGATGAGACCGAGCCCCAGCAGGATCCAGCTCTCGAACTGGAATGCGGACCTGAGAGTAATAGCCGCTTTGAACTCCTCTCCCATCTGGAGGAGGAATTTCGCCGTAATCGGCAGGGCTATGTAGTAACCGAACAGCCCCCCGCCCACGAAGAAGAGCGTCGAGAAGAAGATGAACGGGACTGCGAAGTACCGCTCCCCCGGATAGAGTCCGGGGGCGATGAACCTCCAGAGCTGAAATAGGATGAAAGGAGATACCAGAAAGATGGCTGCCAGAAAAGAGACCTTCATCTTGATGAGGAAGGGCTCCGTGAGGTTGATGAAGATGATATCCTCTCCTTCGAAGAGATGCTCCCGGATCGGGATGAAGAGAAAATGAAGGAGTTGTTCGGAGAAGATCCAGCAGACGATGAAGGCGGCGACGAGGGCAATGACTGACTTCCAGATTCTGCTTCGAAGCTCGTCGAGATGCTCGAGGAAGGTCATGGAAACCGATTTATCTTTTACCGGTTCGCTCATCCTGCCCGCCCGTTCCCGCCTTTCTTCTCGCTCTCGCTTCTCTCAAGTTCTTCCGTCAGCCCTTTCTCATAGTCTCGCGTCGCATCCCGGAGGGTCGCTTTCAGCTCCTCTCCCACCTCGATGAGGCTGCGCTTTGCTTCCTTCAGACCCTTTGCCTCTTCCTCGACCTCACTCTCGAGGGTTCTCCTGAAATCGAAGGCGGCTTTCTTGAATTCGGCAAGGCTCTTTCCGATCATCCGTCCCATTTCTGGAAGCTTCCTCGGTCCAAAGATGAGCAGGGCGATAATAAAGATAAGTATGAGCTCCGGACCACCAAGTGAACCAAACATGACAACCTCTGTTTAGCATTCATTGTATTATTTTGAGCCCATTTTGCAAAACATTTCTGCTATCCTTTACAATTATTCATGTGGAAAATATAATATTAAAATTTTAAGGAATGAAATGAAGAGAACAAATGGCATCATCTGGTTATTCATGGTGGCGACTCTGGTCTCTGCCGCGATCCTGATGGGGGCGGTTTTTTTAGATTACGCCGAGGATATCCATGATAGCTTGAAAAAATTCAACTACATCCTTTCCGTCGTCGAGGAGCGATATCCCGAAGAGTTGAATGCTGAAAAGGCTATTTACAGCGCCATTCGTGGGATGCTGCGCAACCTCGATCCACACAGCAACTTCCTGGACGAGAAGGAGTTCCAAGACATCAGCGAGGAGCACGAGGGGAAGTTCTACGGCCTCGGTATCCAGATTGCAAAACGGGGAGAGGATAAGCCTCTGACTGTCATTGCTCCCATCGATAATACGCCCGCCAAGAGAGCCGGTCTAAGAGCCGGCGACATCATCTCCCACATCGAAGGACAGGAGACGATGGGGATGAGTGTCCAGGAAGCCGTTAAAAAGCTGAAAGGCCCCAAGGGAACATCAGTCACGATCACCATAAAGAGGATCGGGATCGATGAGCCGCTTCAATTTACGATCGTGAGGGACGAGATACCGCTCGAAAGCGTCACCAGTGCTTTCATCATAAAGCCTGGAATAGGCTACATCAGGATCACAAACTTCAACCAATACACATACAGAGACTTCGATGCCGCTTTCTCCAATCTCGAATCGGAAGGGATGGAGCGGCTCATTCTTGACCTGCGGGATAATGCCGGCGGGCTCCTGGACCAGGGAGTCCTGGTAGCATCGAGGTTCATCGGCACGGGGAAGATGGTCGTATTTACGAAGGGGCGGATCATAAGCTCCAGTCAGGAGTTCTACTCCGAGGGAGGGGTTCCCCATGAAACAATCCCGCTCATCATACTCGTTGATCGTGGAACTGCAAGCGCTGCCGAGATCGTATCCGGTGCCGTTCAGGATCACGACCGAGGCCTCATCGTTGGAGAGACGACCTTCGGGAAGGGGCTTGTCCAGAAGAGCTATTCCCTCAACGGTAACACAGGTCTTCTTCTGACGACGGCAAGATACTACACACCGAGCGGCAGACTCATACAGCGCGATTACTCTTCCCTGGAGGATTATTTCTTGAGTGAAGATCTCGGATACGAGGAGCGGCCCGACCAAACGGGTCGAGAGATCAGGCATACCGATTCGGGAAGAACCGTCCATGGCGGCGGCGGAATAACCCCAGATATCAT
>JBFMGF010000040.1 GCA_040752675.1 Acidobacteriota bacterium | reverse complement strand
AGACTCGAAGAGGTGTATGAGAAATACTTCAGCAAGGATCGAGGAAGACCGGTGAAGGAAGGGCGATTGATCTGCGGGATGTTGATCGCGAAGCATCGGGAGAAATTGAGTGACCGTGATGTGGTGATCCTCCCCTATTGTTTCTATAGGCTCTGATGCCTTCATCTCCATATCCCACATAGGCATAACCGCTTTGATTTGAATCTAAAAAATAACCGCCACCGTTGAGGCCTCGCCCTTCCACTCCATAACTGTATAACACCGATGAAGCATCGAGTGTTAGTGGTGCGTATTTTGTCTGAGGGAATGAGGAGGTGTCCAGAAACTCTCCTGCACTCTTGCCGCTCAAGTGTTCTGCGTTGAGGGCATAGGCGGAGGAGATCACCTTGATTCGGGGAGTCATCTCCGGGTCCGGCACGACAGCGACTGCAAGATGAACACTGGAATAATTCTTAAAGATTTCGGCGAAGTTCAGGATGCTACCGGTATTCCTGTGAGCCGGGTCACCGAGAGCCACTGTGAATAACCCGTCAGAAACAGAGATCTCAGGCGGGAAGCTGCTGGGATCATAGACCTCCTCCCAGAGGAGAGTTCCACCCAGAGGGTCGTCATAAAAGCGAAACCTCATGGAAACATTCCCGCTGATAGGCTTATCGCTTGAGTCCCTCAAGACTCCCTGATAGTTGATCCGCTCCGGGGGCGAGGCAGCAAATAGCAACAACGAGACACTCATTGCGAAAAGGAAATACTCTTTCAAGCTCCTCTTCAATGTTCTGGTTCTTAAACCTGTCATGATCCTCTCCTTTTAAAAATCTCTGCATTGAGCACAGAGACTCACAATCCCAACAAAGAAAAACAATGTGCTTCGATGCCTTCCGGCGGCTATTGCAAAACGGTTTTGTCGCCGGCGTAATAATAGCTCCTCCTTTCACGATCCCTTCCTTTCTCTGCCCGATCAAAGAACGATGAGTCTTAAACGTCTACTCTAGAGAAAAAGCTCTGTCCGTCAACACATCATGACCACGGAGTCCTGTGCATCAAAACATCATGATAACAAAGCTCGGCGCATCAGCGCATCATGACCACGACTTTGATCAGCCCGGTCCCTGCCTCCAGGGGTTCCAGCGCCTTCCCGATGATCGTCCCGGCAGCATGGTCGGGCGATTTCATGGCGTGTCCCTTCGTGGTCGAAGTGGTCAGGAGATCGCCGATCTGGATCGCCCCGTAACCTGCGTCCACCCTGCAGAGAACGATCCCCGAAAGCGCCACAGCAACCATTCTGCGCTCGGCCTGGGTGTCGGATTGGTCCTGCCCCAGGACCATGCCCGGTTCCCCCGCCACTATGCCGACCACCCCGGGATCGGAAGCCCTGTCTCCCCCTTTCATCATCTGTGGATTTAAGGGGTCGACAACCAGGACATCTCCCGCTTCCACCGGCTCGCTCACGGGAAGGTTCCTCGTCAGGTCGGTGGACGAAGAACGAAACGATTTCGCATGGATATTTCCCTCGTCATCCACAGGGATCGTGCCGGTGACTCTCTCCTCCGTTCTGCCGCTGAGACCAGGATCCGGTGCGCTGGAGCCCTGCGGTTGCTTCCCTTTGAAAGCTTCGGATAAAGATCCTGGACTTATTTCCGGATTCTGTTCTTGATCTGCTTCCGCATCCGGTTTTTCATCTATCCCCGGATGCGGTTCTTGATTGAGTTCTTGCCGCCGATCATGTTGCTTCTTCTCCAGCTCCATTTGCTCGCGGGCTTTTTCCAGAATGGCCTGCTTGTTCTCATCGATGGCAGCTGCCAGCGCCCTGGAACGGCTCAAATCGATCTCTTCTGTTTCCCCGTTATCCCGGCGCATCCTCTTGAAGCGCTCCAGAGCGTTGAAGGATCTCAGTTCCGGGCTCTGCGCATAGCTCTCCTGAACGGCTTCCGCAGCGGGAAGGAATGCTTCCCTCTCTTTTCCCTGAACAACAGGAAGCTCTTCGAAGCCGATCCGCAAACCATAGACGATGTAGTCGAAGGAAGCGTCCGGCCGCGAACCAGCATTCGCGCGGACGAGCAGCTCATTAGTCGAAAGGCTCTCAACATAGATGTCAGTATCAGGGTCTCGAGGAGTGAGGTGGGCGGTCAGGCCGATGTCCGGATTGGCAACCCACGAGAAGCTCTCCCCGAGCTTCACAATCCCCTCACCGTTGATGAGACGCGCGGTGCCCCGGGTGTAGACAGCCACTTCATCACCTTCCGGAGCGGCATAGGCAATCACTTTGCTCTTATCATAGGGGTGATTCTGAACGAAGCTGACGGTTCCCGTTCCATAGATCTTCCGTGTGAGGGTCGAAACGTCCGCCCAGTGGGTGACATCATCAGGGTGAGAGAAGGTTCCTCCGGCAAAGGTCCCCTTGGCCCAGATTCCGCGGTCAACATATCCCACATAAGCAAGGCCGGTATTATTTGTGTCTGTAAAATATCCTCCCATGTTGGTTCCATAGGCATGGATGCCGTCATTTCCCACTCCTACTTTAGAATAACCGTCGTTGTCTGAGTCTTTGAAGTATCCTCCCGAGTAGTTTCCATAACCCTGGATACCTTCATCCATAACTGCAATGTACGCGTAGCCGCTGCTGTTTGAATCCTGGAAATATCCCCCTCCGTAGCTTCCATAAGCAGCAATTCCGTAATTCCCGGTCCCCACCCAGGCATAACCGCTTTCGTCTATGTCTTCAAAATATCCTCCCCTGAGAGATCCAAGAGCCCTGATACCTTCATCTCCATATCCTACATAAGCATAACCGCTGTTGTCTGCATCCTTGAAATATCCACCTGTGGTATTTCCATAAGCCTGAATACCCCAATCCCCATATCCGACATAAGAATAGCCGGATTGTGAGTAGTCTTTAAAATATCCCCCGGCCACGGGCCCGTAGGCTTCGACTCCATAGTTTCCGGCAGCAGCGTTGACTGTGAGTTTTCCCGTCTTCGTCTGCGCTGTGGAAGATGTGCTTAGAAAAAACGAGGAATCATTCCCATCCAATAGATCCGCATTGAAGTTCGTCACAAGGGCCGTGGTCGATTTGGTGACTGAGCCGTCCATCTGAAGGGCTCCATTGACATCCAGAGTCGTTGCGGCGTCAATGGTCAGCGTTCCCGATGTGAAGGAATCGCTTGTGTCGCTCCGTAGAAACTGTGTCGCATCCGTTCCATCGAGATGATTCGCATTCAAAGCATACCCGGCCGAGATGACTTTGATCCGGGGCGTCATCTCTGCATCCGCCTCGACTTTCACCGCCAGATAGACATCCGCATAGCTCTTAAAGACATCACCGAAGTTCGTCAGACTGCCGGCACTCTTGTGGGCTGAGTCTCCGAGCGCCGCCGTGAACAACCCATCCGTGACGGTAATCTGGGGGGAATAGGTTGCACTGTCATATGTCTCCTCCCAGAGGAGCGTCCCCGCCGAGGGGTCATCGTAGAGACGGAAGACCATCGTTTTACTCCCGCTGATCGGCTTATCGCTGGAGTCCCTCAAGACCCCCTGGTAATTGATCCGCTCCGGAGGTGTTGCCGCGAATAAAAGAGAAAAAGCTGCGGTCGCAAGAAGAAATAGCAAATGGCCTCTTAAGCTTCCTTTCAAGGTATCCATTCTTAAAGTCATCATGATGATTTCCTCCTTTTGAAGAATCTCTGGATCATATAACCGGGGCTTCCCAGCCCCGCCTGAAAGCAAATCTCCCCTATGGACAGGGTGATGAGTTGGGCCGCTCCCCGCCGCTGGACTTATACCCCATCGTCCCTTCTTCGTAAATCCGGTTCACCGCCGTGACCAGATAGAAGTACCCCTGACCCGCAGAGGGGGTGGACGCGTCGGTCGCCTGTTCATCCTGGATTAAGGTCTCCTGACAGTTCCCATAGCCGGGATCGAGGTTGCTCAACAGATCCCGGTAGAGGTTGTAATGCCCCACAGACCCTTCCGGCGACCACGTCAACGTCGTCTTGTCGCTCAGGAACCTCAGATTCAACACCTCGTCCGGTGGCAGATACCAGGTGTCGAACCCCGAGTTGATTCCGTAGGAAGCGCTGCTCATGCTCCCGTCGGCGATCGTATCCCCGATCGAATCAAGAGAAACCTTGTAGTTCGTTGACGTCAGCACCGTGCCATTCCGGGGATCGCCCCCGTTGTTGAAGGTATATTCCTTCAGTTTGTAATTGGTGCTTTCCTGGGCCTGGAGGACCGAGATCAAACAGGTTGCGCAAAATGCCATTGCCATCATCAAAGAAGCAAAGCCTTTCTTCATGGTTTTATCTCCCTTCTCTGGTCTCATGATAAATTCAGACAAATTCATCTTTTATAAATAAGACAATTTACTCTGATTTATGGCAAGAAACAAGGATTTTTTATGCAAGACCGGGAAGTCTACGAGGGTCGGCTGTTGCGAGCAAGAATCTTTCTGTAAGGGCTGGCCCGGGAGGAGGATCCCGCCACGCATGAAGAATAGCCGCAAGCTTTAAGGAATCTCTTTGGAGTACAAGGGATAAGGGATAGGAAATTCGTTTTTTCGCTTGGCGACAATTTATCCATTTCTCCTCAATTGATCTACTCCTGATCCTGATCAACTCCACCAAGTACTATATTGATAACATGAAAAAGTTGTGCACCTCGAAAGGGAAGTTTTGCTAAACTTCCCTTGAAAGACTCACATTTCAAAGGAGGTGCGCATATGTATTATATGGGAATTGACCTTCATAAG
>JBFMGF010000039.1 GCA_040752675.1 Acidobacteriota bacterium | reverse complement strand
GCCCAGCGGATCGCATCTTCATACTCCTTGCGGGTTATTCTCCTTGCAATATCCGGATACTCGTGCGCTTTGTACATCGGTCTGTACTGCGACATGACATTGACATAGGTGTCTTTTGGAAGGTTCTTTCCTATCCATTTCATTACCTGTTCTGTTCCCGAGACATTGTTCGGCATCACGAGGTGTCGTATGATCAAACCTCGGGAGAGAAGCCCATCATTTGCAGGATGTGCGACTCCGACCTGTCGGTTCATTTCGAGAAGAGCCGCCTGCGTGATCTCCGGATAGTCATTGGCTGCCGACGAGTAGCGCGATGCCATCGCACCGTCCGAATATTTGAAATCGGGAAGGTAGATGTCAACGATGCCGTCGAGTTTCTTCAGGATCTCCAGCCGTTCCCAGCCGCAGGTGTTGTACACGAGGGGAAGCCTCAACCCTTTCTCTGCAGCGATGTCCAGAGCGAGGACGATGTGAGGCGAGTAGTGGGTCGGTGTGACCACATTGATGTTGTGACAGCCGATCTTCTGAAGATGGATCATCATGCCGGCCATCTCTTCGATGCTTCTGGCGCTTCCCGAGCCTCCCTGGCTGATCTCCCAGTTGATGCAGAAGACGCAGCGGAGGCCGCAGTTCGTCATGAAAATCGTTCCTGAACCGCCCCTTCCGACGAGACAGCTCTCTTCTCCAAAATGAGGATGGAAGGCCGAGATCTCAAGCTGGGATGTAGACCGGCAGAATCCTTTTTCGCCTTTGATGCGGTGAGCCCCACACTCACGCGGACAGAGCCTGCAGTCCTCCATGATCTGCCAGAGATCTTCTCCCCGCTTCTTCAGCTCCCCACTCCCGTGCAATTTCAGATAGGCGGCTTCGAATCCTTTCGATATCCTGGCAGCATCCTCGATGGCGAGCTTTTTCTTCTCATCGTCCACGATGTCAACAGGGAGCGGTGCATGTTCCTTTCTGTTGCATCCCGGGGAAAATGGAAACAGGAAGAAACCGAATCCTGTGATCATAAGATCAAAACATGACCGGATGAAATGTCTTCGCGAAGTTTCTTTCATTGTTCCTGTGAGATATTCTATCACGAAGCGGGAGGACTCAGTCCAGCCTCCTCAGGATGACGAGGGAGATATCATCGGATTGAGGTGCTTCACCGACGAAGCGTTCGACTTCGGCCAGGAGCCATTTTCCTGAAGCTTCAGCGTCGAGCTCATGAAGCTCCGGCATCATCTTCCGGAGACAATCATCGCCGAAAAAGAGATCCTTGTCATTGCATGCTTCCGTAAGGCCGTCGGAGTGAATTATGAGTTTGCTGCCGGGTCGTAGATCGATCTGTTGTTCAACGAAGGTCGATCCGGAAAATGCCCCGAGGAGAGGTGAGGAAGGATCGAGCTTCTCGATCGTCTGCCCCTCGAGCTTGATGATGGGGCAGTGGGCTGCGTTCAGGAAGCGAAGAGAACCCGAGTTCGGTTTCAACTCGAGATAGACGAGAGTTGCGAATCTGTTCGATATCCCGTCACGGAACATGATCTCGTTCATACGGTAGCCAAGATCGGAGAGCAACACGCAATCAGGAACGATGGCACGAAGCGTCGCCTGAAGCTTTGCCATGAGGAGAGCGGCACCGAGCCCCTTTCCGGTAACGTCGCCGAGCATGACGCCAAGACACTCGTTGTTCACGTGCAGGTAATCGACGAGGTCGCCCCCGACGTCATTTGCAGGTCGTGAGTACATCCATATCTCCCAGCCGGGAAACGTCGGATTCTTTTCAGGAAGGAGGGCAAGTTGCACCGCACGACCTGCTATCAGTTCATCTCTGGCAAGAAGCTTGTCCTTCAATTCGAGCATCAGAATGAGAAGGAGGATGATGAAGCTGAAGAATCCCAGGTGGAGGCTGAAAAAGAATCTCCCTGCATTGAACGTGACGCTCCCGTAGAGGATGAGGATGAAGCATGCAAGGAGGAGGATCCTCCGGCCAGGGGTCAGCTTGAGTATCATGCTTTTCAGGAGCCAGAATGCGATGAGAAAGAAACGCTTCACGCGGTTCATGCTTGCGAGACTCGTGCGGCGGTCCTCGTCGATGTAGAAACGATAGAGATCTTTCAGATCCCGGCGCAGCGTGGTCCTGAAATCACCGCGGCGCAGGTCTGACAGAACGGTTCTGCCAAAACCGTCACCTTTTCTGAAAACTTCTCTCTGTGGACCATTATCGGTCATTGCGGTCAGGTTCTCCTCCTGGTTCGGTCATCGGTGAGGCATCAATATTGAGGCATCAATTATAGTACGAAATCCTCTCTTTCACGAATGCACCAGATCAATAGGTCAAAACAGATGAAGAGGTCGGGCTTCTTCATATATGGTTCACGCTTCATTGAAAAAGGGGATCAGCAGGCATAACCATCCTGTTCTGTTCAATGAAGGCGGGGAGAGAAGCCGGATTCCGATCAGCGGTTGAGATACAGAAGAAGGAGTTGAGAACAGACGAACAATGTTTTTAAAAATCCATTCCGTGTATCTCTTCCAGCATCTTCTTCCGTGCGGCGTCATCGACGGAAGGAACCGCATAGAAGTATTTGTGGAGGAGAACCTTCATTCCGCAGAGTCTGAAGATCCCTTCCTCCAGGGTTTTCTGGAGTGCATCATCGAATCCTGATTCTGCGTAGTATTCACCGGACCCGCCTGTCGTATTGAGGATGACGATCTTCTTATCGGGTAAAAGTCCCTGAAGACCGTTTTCATCAAACTTGTAGGCGAATCCATGGGAGAAAATCCTGTCGATATACCCCTTCAGAATCGCAGGCATGCTGTACCACCAGATCGGATGGATGAAGACGATGACATCGGCGTTTCGGATATGGTCCTGCTCTTTCTTGATGTCTCCCGGTGTCTTCCCCTGCATGAGCGAGACGAAATCATTCACGCTCAAATTGGGCTCGAAGTTCATTTCATACAGGTCACGGACAACATACTCGTGACCGGCTTTTTTCAGTTTTGCTTCCACCTCTTCCCTGATCGCATGGTTGAAGCTCTTCGAATTCGGGTGTGCATAGACGATTAAATAGCTCATCTGGATCTCCTTTCATTTCGTATCAACCGCATCATATTCCACCCATTAATCTCTTATTGCTAAGATTCAGATCGTCCGCTATGGTTACGTCGAGAAAGGGAAAGGAGCTTCCATTCCTGAAAGCTCCTTATCCTGAAATGCATGTGATACCTTTTTATGAGCAGTATTCCTGATTAAGATCCTCCTAGAACTTGATACTGAATCCACCGTAGATCCAATAGTACGTTCCCGTCGTATCGACGAGGTACGGATCGTTGTCCTGGTAATCATCGTAGAGGAAGCCGAAATTCAGTCCCAGCATCTTCGTAAGGCTTATCCCCATATTTCCGGTGAACTCGAGCCTCGAAACGTCGATATCTGAATAATCGTGTACCGAAGTAAGATTGTAATCTTCAAAACCGAGCGTAGTCGCCGCTTCATCACTGATCGGTGTGAAAGAGATGCTCTTCATTGCAGCGGTGCTGTCGACATAAGAAACTCCGAAAGAGAGTGAAACGCGATCGCTCACTTTTGCCCCGGTGGAAAGGAAGTAAATATTGTTCGTGATGTTGTATGCCGTATCGTCTGCGGTATGGCCAAACTGGCCGGCAGTGACTCCTCCCGCTCACCCATCCATGACGGGGATGCAGACATGAGTCGTCGTTTCTTCATCGGAGTAGTTGTACCCGGCGAACCACGACCATCTATCCATCGCCGTCCAGTTGAGATACAGACTTGCCATGAGGGAATTACGATCCCACTTCGAAAAATCGAGGTCGCTGTTCTTCTGATCCTTATAGCGGGTGTTGAACATCAGTGTCGTTGTTCCTTTCAGCGGTCGGGAAGCGGAAAAGCGGAAAAAGAGATCTTTCGACGGTTGATTGGACAGATTGTACTCCCTCGCATCCTGCCACTCATAGTACTGCAGAGAGCCGGGTGCGAGCGGGCTTCCCACGGGTGTCGTGTCCATGTCAGGATTGCATCCACCGTCAACGATACCGAACGGATGAGAGATATCGCTGTACGATAGATTCGCCATCAATTTCCATGATTCCGGGATCCAGTGCCTCCAGTCGACGTAGAACTTGTTCGTGACGGTCTCCTTCTCTCCTTCGGAGACCTCGAAATGGTCTCTGTCGACCGACGTGTAACGCAGGCCGAATTTCAGATGCCCTCTTTTCATATAACGGTACTGAAGCTCTGCAAGTCCATCGCTTACCGTGCGGTTCATCGCGCTTCGTCGCAGGAAGTCTGGATCATATCCGTAATGCTGGCGGTATGTCTCGCCAACGTAAGGTCCTGCAATGGCAGCCGGCTCGGCAGTATCGACAAAGTAATCGTCATTATCGATCTCATACGTCCGGAACCGGAGTCTCAGGGTCATCTTTTCGCTGAGACGCTGCTTGCCACGCGCAAGGAGTGCATTGTAGTCGAACGCATTGTGGGTCGTCTTGTTCGTCACCTCCGCCATCGTGTATGCGGCCGTGAGATCTCCTGAATTCCAGTTGAAATCGAGCTGGATGTTGTCCTGTGTCTTCTCCACTTTCGGAACCTGGTTGATGAGCTGGGCACCTTCATCGAGGTCATATTGAACCCTGTCCTCGAAGACGGGCGTTCTCAATGCAGGATGGAGCGCATCCTCATATGTGAATGTGGGAGTGGCTCCATTCTCCTTGAACGTGCGGCTCAGGTGTGAGACCGCCAGGCGGAAATTCTTTACCATGAGGCTTGCTCCGACCTCGCCGTCCTGCATGCTCTGGTCCACCTTCCTATCCATCCCCACGACGTGGCAGGTGGAACAGTGAGATACGGTTCGCGCCTGTTTCCAGCCTTTCCGTGATTCGTCACGGTACGATAGATAGAGTTTCAGGTTCTCATATCCGTGGACTGCATAATCGATTCTTGCATTCGTGTCGGTGTAGACGACGCCGTAATCCGTTTCAGGATTGAAATCGGTAAAACGCGTTACCTTCACGTCGGAAATTGCCTCGAGGTTCGTGAGCGGATCGTGGATTGTGTTGTGGACGAACTCTCTGTATGATGCGCTGATACTGAAATGAGGACCGGTCCAGAGCGAAAGGCCATAACTGTGGTCGTCCTTCGTACTGGTATGCCCGGAGATGAGGAACAGACCATGATCCTGCATCTGTGACGTGAGATCGACCGCAAAGCCGGCAGAATCCTCATCGTCCCTGTACTCCGAAGCCTTGACCTTGCTGTCCTCATCACTGACGACCGTGTACTTGAAGGTGACGGAACCTTCTGTATCATCAGCCCAGACAAGGCCACCCATCAGCAAGATTGCGGAAAGAATGATCAGGTATTTTTTCATGACACACCTCCTATCGTGTGAGACCTTCCCCGCGACCGGGGACAGTCTGTGCTGGAAGATCAGAACCGTGGATCTGAATGTGGCACTGGGTGCAACTCGTCGTGAATGCCATCTTGTAGCCGGACGTCGTATGGCGGTTCCCATAGAGGATTCCACCGATCGTCAGCTCTTCCTCTTCTTCTCCTTCGAGTCCTGCATGGAAGTGGAACTCGTGGCACTGGAGGCAGAGGAACGGCTCGTTCTGATTCAGGAGGTTGTCGGCAACGCTGCCATGAGTGCTGTGGCAGATACGGCAGTCTTCAACCACAGGTTCATGTTCGAATATATAAGGACCCTGCTTGGAGGTGTGGCAATTCCAGCAGAGATCGTTCACGTCCTTCCCCGTTGCGAGTGATGGCTTGAATCCGGCGTGAGGGGAATGACAGGAGAAGCAGGTCATCTTCCCTTCGGGGACAGGATGATGGTTGGGAAGATTCATCTGCGCTTTGACATCTTTATGGCAGCTCCCGCAGAGCTTGTTCGTGCAGCAGGCCTTCAGGATCCCTTTCCCTTTTCCCTCGTGGATGCTATGGCACGTATCGCAGGTATACTCGTCCCTGCTGCAGTGCTCGTCATCGCATTCGAGACTTGTGTGGCAGGAAAAGCAGATTCTCTGAAGATCGTCAGGCATCATTCCTTCAACGCTGCCCGATTCCAGGTGCGCTTCAGCAGCAGCGTGGCATGTGCTGCAGGTGACGTTTCCCGTCCGTGCATGCATGGCTGTCGCTGATGACTTGAAGATCTCTTCATGACACTCGCCGCATGTCTCTTTATCGGCGAGTACAGCCATGGGAATGCACAGCAGGAAAAGGAAGATTAAAAATTTTCTTTTCATGCATGTCCTCCTTTTTTATAGTGTGTACATGTTAATGACAATCACTTATGAAATATTCTTATGGTGAGACAGATTCACGTCATAATTTTACAAATTATAGAATATATCGTGTACTCAAATCAATATGAATTTTTTCACAAAGTCCTGCTATCATGTGTGGTCTGAAGAGGAAAAAGCCCTGTGCGGCAAATATGATGGCAGAAAGATAAACCAAGAAATAAGCATAATTGATGAGAGAGGGGAGCATGAGAAAAGAGATCCACACTCCTGACAATTTCAATAGGGAACAGCTGCTGGAGTATGTTCGGGATCTGGCGAAGCGATGGCTCGCGCATGACGGTCTCTGGTTTCTCGCAGTTGAAAAGAAATACGGCATCAAAGCAGCGATGGAGATGGACATGAAGGCCTGGGAAAGATTCACCGTGCTCGAAGCCAAGCGCATCATGGATTTTCTCGATATGAAGCCAGGCGGGGGGATCGATGCTTTGCAGAGAGCATTCTCATTCCGGCTCTATGCTCACCTGAACGAGCAGAGCGTGGAGAGGCCCGACGAGGGAAGCCTCATCCTCACCATGAAGACCTGCCGCGTCCAGGAAGCGAGAAAGAGAAAACGATTACCGGATTTCCACTGCAAATCGATAGGGTTCGTAGAATACTCTCAGTTCGCGAAGGCTATCGATGAAGAAATAGCAACAGAATGCATTTTCTGTCCGCCCGACAAACATCCGGACGATGCCTACTGCTGCTGGCGCTTTACAGAAAATGAATAGATTCTTATCCATGAACTTTAGGGTTAGGAAATTCGTTTTTCCAGCCGGCGTCATTTTCTCTTCCATCCTTACCATGAAGCACGCTTGATTCTCAATATTTTCTCCCATGATATTAGTTTAGTAGAAAAATGATTGTAAAGAGGGAA
>JBFMGF010000038.1 GCA_040752675.1 Acidobacteriota bacterium | reverse complement strand
TTTTTGTATGTCAATCACCAAAAACCAAGGCCACTAAGCATGATAGCCATCATCATTGCCAGGAAACGGTGCATAGTGGAATGAATTCATAAGAAAATAATTGAGGCTGATTTCAGGAAACCCGGCCTGTGATATCGAAGCCTGCTTGCTTTAGCTTCTCGATGACCTCTTTGAGATCTTTCCCCTGCTTCCTGCACCCATCCGGGATGGTCGTGATCCTCCCGAGGCTGTTCCTCATGATAGGGTTCTTCACTCCCAGGAACCCCATTCCGGCAAGGATATCGATCAGTTCGGGATGTTCTTCCGTCAATTCATAGACAGTTTTTTTCAGATCAATAACTTTCATCGAGCAGCCTCTTCTCTCCTTCCAGCTCCTTGATCGCTTTTATGTTCTGAGTCACTTCCAGCGTCCCGAGATAATTCCGGTCCCGGTCACGGACGGCGAAGTAACGGATGTAAACAAACTTTCCCATGAAGTTGATCCAGAAATCGAAGAAATCCTTTTTCCCTTCCTTGAAGGCGGTGAGGATCTTTTCGACGACATCCAGGCTCTGGGGCGGATGACAGTTCTGGACCTGCCTCCCGATGATTGACCTCGGCCTCACGAAAATCCGATCCCTGCTTTCGGAGAAGTATTTCACGCGGTCGTCTTTATCAACGAAGGTGAGATCGACGGGTAGCGTGTTCAGCATGTTCATCAGTTCCTTCAATGATAATTCGCCGGAGGGGAAGGAGATGATCTTCCCATCCTTTATGGTCGGCTCCTCGACGAGAGCCGTCTTGAGCTCAAAGATGAGGAGCTCGGTCTCCTTCGGCTTCTCGATGAAAACGTATCCAACGTCGTCGCTCGCCTTCAAGACCTCGACCCATTCATCGACAGTCAGCTTTTCCATCGTCGTGGGGAAGAGGATGTTCTCTTCCTTGAAGATCATTCCTTCTACTTCTTCTACGAGGGGGTTGATAAGGTCTTTGAGAAAATCTTCGGTTTCTTTTTTTCCCTTCAGCGCGTCGATCTGCGCAATGGATCTCCTCAGCATGTCTCTTATATCATTGTCCTTTCCCCACATGACTTTGGATGGACCGAAGAATCCGTGCTTCTCGAGGTAGGGAAAGAGGACCTGCTCCTTTCGCGTGTAGTGCACCTCAATTCCTTTCAGCTTCGTCAGCAAGTCCTTCATCCTTTCCTTGATTTGCAGTGATTCGGAGGTTTCCATCTCTCTGGCGGTCTCTTTGATCTTTCCCGCGATCTTTTCGATCTCGCGGTTCTCGCTCTTGAAGAGGGAGATGGGGTGTGCGGGGGACTCGACTGCCACCACAGATTGCTGCAAAGCCGACTGGAACAACAGCGCATGGACGTTGCAGAACTTTTTTATCTCGTCCGTGGACAGTCCCTCGCGAATCAGCGACTGCTCGATCTCTGCTATTTCTGTGGAGCCGATGCTCCCTACCTTTTCCTGGAGCTCTTTCGTCGCCTCCTGGACGGTCAGACCTTTATGCAGTCTGATTATGATATCTTTAATGACCTCTTTTTTCTGCTCCTTGCTAAGGCCAGACGTCATAGTTCCTCCTTGACTCAATGAATCTTCGTGTGTTTTCATATTGTAGCATGCATAATGATCCCGCTTTGCATCACCATGGTATGGGAAGGGACATTTTTTCAAGCTTTTCTTCCAGCTCTCGGCCTTCCAGGGTGGCTTTTAAAGCGCCGTCTTTTTCCATAAGATAGCTGTGAGAGAGTGCTAACTGTTTCGCCTCTTTCTTCTTGTCATTAGCTATGGCAGAAATTATCGCCTGCTCATGCGTGGAAAGCCTCATCCCCTTCAGAACGTAATCTTCAAAAGCCTCCCATGTCAGGGGACACCATTTCCTGACGATCTCATATCCCATGATGTTGGCGTAGGTGCGGATCTCGATCTGCGCCGTTGCGTCCATCCGCAGTTCCAGAAAGTGAAGGAGATTGTGCAGGTCTATCTTCCAGTAGGCTTCGGTGTACGTTGAAAGTGGCAGGTCTTTGCGCGCCTGTTCACGCGCAACGCCAACTTTAAGCCGTTCTTCGTAAATCCGGGTCGCAGTGCGATGCAGCTCGTCTTCTCCCTCCGTTAGATGCTTCCCGATCTCTTCATCTATGAAACCCTCGCTTCCCTGCTTGTTGTTTCTGGACTGAAGCCGCCATTCCCATGGCTTGGTCCGGTGGGCGGAGGCGATGGCTTCAGAATATCGGGTGGAATACTCGTTCACGTTAGCCGTGCGGTGACGGATCCATTGCCTCCATGTGTCCATCGGGACGCGGAGATGAAACTTTATCTCGCACATCTCGAAAGGGGTCGTATGCCGGTGGCGCATGAGATAGCGGATGAGTTCCCGATCCTGGCTTATCTTCTTGGTCCCTTTTCCGTATGATACACGGGCCGCCTGGACAATCGACTGATCGCAGCCCAGATAATCGATCACCCTGATGAAGCCGTCGTCCAGGATCTTGAAGGGTTTCCCCAGGATCCTGTCAAACGCGGGAACACTGACTCTCCGCAATTTTTCAAAATGTTGATCGGTCATCTATAAAACCTCTCTTCTAATTAGCTTCCTTGAAATCTTATTCATGATGTTCCTAATCTATTCTTACTTAATTTTAGCATTAAACCATGAATTCAAAGCATCAATATAGACATGCCCAGGAAAAGTATTGAGTCATCGGATGCTATAGCTATCAGAAGTATTAAATATAATTCGATATGGTGGTGGTAGAATACGATTTTATGAGTTAAAATACCGCAAGTATGGCAGCAGAGGCGTAATGACGAGAGTAAAGGTGATTCTAACCATTCTAACGGTCTTGAGTATAGCATTCTCAATCCTTCCGGACATTAAGGCACAGCAGACGGAAACGACGAGCCAGCCTCAACAGCGGATGAAGGCTACGGAACAGCAGGTCGATCAGATCAAAACATGTCTCAAGGCAGCATACAAAGTGCGCACTGAGGCCAAAAGCCTTGAGCAAGCATCCGCTGATCCTCATTTCAGGAATTTCGTTGCTCAGATGGTCGAGGAGTTGCAGCGACTGACCCAAAGAGCGCAGAACGAGCATAAGAAGTTTGTGGAGAGCCTGAGTCCGGATTACTTGAAACAATTGCAGCAACACATCGCTGGCATCGATGAAATCTCTGCACGCATGAATGTCAACCTGCAGAAGATGGAACAGGAGGCCATTAAGAGTGATCCCGACCGTGATCGCATCGTCCAGCTATCTCTTGATCTTGCCAGAGGAATGGAGGACTGGCAGAGACTTTACCGCAACATCGGCTCTGACATGGGAGTCAAGTTCGAAGCCGGTCGTGTGTAACTCTGTTAAGTCATTAGAGAAGAATGAAATCTGTGGGGTTTTTGCCTACTTTTTGCCCTTTTTTACCGGCGCAGGCACCGTCTGGCTATCCAAGATCTGCCAATCCCACCGGATCCCTCTCATCTCATCATATTCCTGCAAACAGGCTTTCCACATCTTCTTGAATACCCTGCCACTTTCTCCCAGAACTCGTCACTTACACCCTTCCAGCCAGGCTTTCGAGGAAGCCGTGGTCAAAACTCAATCCTCTTCTTTTTTCTCATTATAGTTCCCCTCCACGGGAAACTATTACATCAACCAGACCTCCTTGTAAAGTGATTTAGGGATGTGCTCTAAACCCAGTGGTTCGCATATTTTCATCAATAACCGCATGCGGTTCGTGCAGAGCCATTTGTCAGATCAGGAAATGAAAAAATTCAATGAAGATTTTCAGAATTACCTGAACTATTTTGAATATCTCAGATTGCGTTAAATGTGCATAGTTCTTATTGGTGAGTAATCATGGAAAAGGACTGCTGCAATATCAAGGTAACGGAGATTGAAAACGGATACCGCCTTGAAATCACCGGCGAGGGAGTCAAGGACAAGTGCAAGCCGTTCTTCGAAAAATGCTGCAGCGATGAAAAATCATGGCAGGATTTCATGAAGAAGTGCTGCCCATCCGGTTAGCATTATGCGCCGTTTTCCTTGAGGCGGGGGTTCACATCCCCCGCCAACCCACTGTTCCCGAAGAATTTGATAGAAATAGGAAAGCCTGTGGATCGGGGCAGGAGAAACATATATTCCGCGGCACAACTGCAATAATCTCACTAAAGAATAGATTCTTTTTGATATACCTACGTTCGACAGTAATAGGCATACTTTAGCATAAAATTGAAGCTAAGTGCTTGATATTCCTACATTGGGCTCCTTCAAATCATCCAAATTCATAGGCACACGATTTTTAATTTTTCTCTTGATTT
>JBFMGF010000037.1 GCA_040752675.1 Acidobacteriota bacterium | reverse complement strand
GGGAAGTAGATGGTGAAGTTCCCTTTTTTGATGAGAATATCTCCTGGGAGTTTGCCGAGATATGGTATCTTTCCGAAGAGAAGCAGGATGAGTCCAAAGAGAATGATGATGCTACCAATGAGTATCAGCATTTTGCCCATCTGGGGCAAGCCTTCCATCTCTTATTCCTTCTTGTTAGCTAAATTCTTTTTAGTCAAATCCGTCTTTGTCGGTTTATAGAAAAGATCTTACTTCTCTTGTCAAAGATAAATTTTAAAGGGTTTGTTTCAATATGACAAGAAGAGCTCGAAGGCCACCGCTGGGCGTTTATGCAACGCCAAAGGCCTTGTTTGTTGACAGGGCAGAGCTTATATAATAAACTTCAAAAGCATTTTGAGGAGTGCATGTAAGTCCATGCCTGATAAGGTATTTATTTCGGGAATCAGGTTTCACGGTTTCCATGGTCTCACGCAGCAGGAAAGGGAAATGGGTATGAGGTTCTCCGTCGATGTGGAGATGGAGAGAGACCTCTCCATAGCCGCTGAAAAGGACGGGCTAAATAACACAATTGATTATAGGAAAGTTCATCAGCTCGTCGTGGAGATCGGACGGAAAGAGTCCCATAGCCTCATCGAGAGGCTTGCCGGAAGGATTGTCTCCGAGGTCATGAAGAGATTCAGCGTTGATAGGGTCACGGTAAAAGTCAGGAAGGAAACACCCGTTCTGGATGGGATTGTGGACCACGTTGGCGTTGAACTGACCAGGGAGAGGAACCCCGGAGCTCTACGCAAAAGCTATCAACGCGCCGGAAGCGAATTGAATCAAAAAGCAGGTGTTAGCAAATGTAAAATCAAAACCAGGAACAAAATCGAAATCAAAACAAAAATCAAAGATAAGAGCAGAGCCAGGAAAGGAAGAAGGATATCGAGATGATCCTGAAGAGAGTATTCAGGTTTGAAGCTGCACATCAGCTTCCCGATTATCCAGGCAAGTGCCGGAGGTTTCACGGTCACAGCTACCGCATGACGGTTTTTTTGAAGCTACCCGTCGATCCAGAGTCCGGTCTAGCCATGGATTTTGCTGAGATCCAGAGAATCGTCGATCAGAACGTCATTTCGAAGCTCGACCATCAGAATTTGAACGAAATCATTGACAACCCGACGTCGGAACGGCTGATCATGTGGATCTGGGATCAGCTTGAAGGTAAACTCAACGGGATCTATGAGCTTGAACTCTCCGAGACGGAAAGCTCTTCAGTCATCTATCGAAAGCACGATCCATGATTTTAAGGAAGGAAGAATGATCGAGATAATGCGAATAGGATCGGTGGATGAATAAGAAGAAAATCCATCATGCGATAAAATTCTTCCTGAAAGGGGTGGGGGAAAGGTTTCCCGGAGATGACCTGGAGAAGACACCATCGAGGGTGACGAAGGCATGGTTTAACGAATTTCTTTCAGGTTATAGGACAAATCCAGAAAAGCTCCTTGCACCAAAGAAACCAGGAAGAAAAAAACCGGGAAGGGTTAGACTGGAAGAGAAAAAAGTTATAAATAAAAGGATCTCTGGCAGGGATATCATCCTCGCCAGGGATATATTTTTCTATTCAATCTGCGTCCATCATCTTCTTCCTTTCATTGGGTATGCCCACATTGCCTACATTCCTGACGGAAGGATCATAGGGCTTTCTAAAATGGCAAGAGTCCTCGATGCTTTTTCCCGAAGACTTCAGATTCAGGAGAGGCTCGCACGCCAGGTGGCGGATACCCTCCACAGGGGATTGAATGCGAGGGGTACTGCCGTCATCATCGAGGCAGCCCATCTCTGCATGATCCTGAGAGGTGTTAAAAAGAAGGAGAGCAGCATCGTCACGACCTGCTTCACAGGATGCTTCGAGCAAGACGAGAAATTAAGATCAGCACTCATCAAGATGATTTACAGGAAATAGGTTCATCGAATTCTTGCGCTATGTCTAAATATAATGCAATTTTTAAAATATTTTTTTCTTTCTTTTTGATTCTTTTCCCTTCATTTGCTTCCCATCAGGAGCAGATCGAAGGAGTTGTGAAGGAGGGGATTCCCGCCGTATCCTACGCTGACTGGCTCGGGATCAAGAAGCCCATCGTCCGGATCGGGTTGCTCGGAAGCAACGGAAAGATAACCGTTTCCTGCGAAGAGCCTTTCAAAATCCTGGAGACATCAACGGGGCAGAATGTCTGGAAAGAAACATATTCAGGAGAGGTTATCTTACTGCCTTACGGCGTAAGCGACATAGGTTCTAATATCTATCGCGTCCAGATTGGCTCCTTTGCGAACAGGGAAGAGGCGGAAGCTCTGAAGTTAAAGGTGGAACAGGAAACAAGGTTACCGGCTATCGTGAGCTATTTCCCGGACAGGAGAATCTACCGCGTAAGAGTAGGCGAGGCAAAAAGTTCGGATGCAACCCAGCCCATCGCGGCAGAGCTGAAAGAGCTTGGATACAGCGAAGTCTGGATCTCCGAAGAGCTCCCCGAGTGGCGGGAGAATCTCTTCATCCGGATAGTGGACCAGGATTTTCTCAGCCAGATCAGCAGGACCGATTCCCTGGTCATTCTGCCGTCCAATCCTTCCGCGACGCTGAGAGTCAATGAAAAAGAATACAGGGGTTACTTCGAAGTCAAGATTTACCCCACCGGTGTCCTGAGAACCATCAACATCCTCAACATTGAAGATTATCTCAAAGGGGTCGTTCCTCTTGAACTCGGACCAGAACTCTGGCCAGAAATCGAGTCGCTGAAGGCGCAGGCGGTTGCGGCAAGAACTTACATCTATAAGAATCTCGGGCAGTTTGCAGATGAGGGATATGACATTTGTGATACTCAGAGGTGTCAAGTTTACGGGGGGAAGGATGCAGAGCATCCCTTGAGCAGCAGGGCCGTTGATGAAACCTACGGGCAGATCGCCGTCCATGCGGGACTTCCTATCAACGCTCTCTATACTTCGACATGCGGAGGGATGACGGAGGACGCCATCAATATCTTCGAACTTGAAAATGGGGAATATCTCAAAGGGGTCGAGTGCTATCCAGACAGGCAGTCCCTCGCCTCAAAAACTTTCACGGTTTTTTCTTCGGAAGAGATTCCCCTCGTGGAGATCGGAGGCGATCCAGAGCTCCTGAAAGCCTTCGCCCTTCTGATGGTGCATGGAATCTTCGATCAGAATTTCTTGAAAGAAGAGTGGGAACCAAAGAGAAGAATGAGAAGTGATGATACCATCAGATTGCTCCTGAAAAGCGCCGATCTTTCCGGAATCATCTATGAAGGGCCTCTGACAGTCGATGTGGAAACTGTACTGGATTTCTGGCAGCTTGCTGCCAAGGTCTTTTCAATCAACAAAAGGGCCGACCTCCAGATCAGCGAGAAGGATATGGCCCTTCTCCTTCAGATGGGAGAACTGGAAGGGTTCAAGAAAGAATACGGCAAGCTCATGGCCTATCTCATCAGGGAAGGGATAATTCCAGCCGCGCTGTCCCTGAGCATGGGTCCTTCCGAAAGACTGACTCAGGATTATTTTATCTTCTCACTATCAAACCTCATGAAAAGGTTTGGAGGGTTTAAGCTCAAAGAGGGCTCCTTCCGGGAGCTTTCAGAAAACGCGATCGGCATGGTTTCAGAGAGTAGCCCTGCAAGATTCCCGCTTTCATCACGGATCGTCCTCTTCAACTATTTCGGTGGTGACATCTTCCCTGCCGAGGAGATCAAGTTAATCCCCGGGGACAAGTTCTCATTCCATCTGGATGATTCCGCTGCGATCGATTATCTTGAGAGGAAACCGCCGATGAAAGGAGCATCCGACGACCG
>JBFMGF010000036.1 GCA_040752675.1 Acidobacteriota bacterium | reverse complement strand
CTGAAAAAGATCGACAAACTTCGAGTGATGTAATTTTTATGAATTTGCAAGTGACTTGCGAACCGGTATCCAGTATTTTCAAGGGTTTCAGAGTGAAAAATTTCATTTTCATGCATTTTTGAGGTTATAATGCTCTAAAAATCTAAAAGGAGAGGAGGTGAATACTCAATTGGCAGTCACGGCCAGAACCCGCAAGAGGGACGGCATGACATTCTTCTACATCGACTTCTACGTGAACGGAAGGAGAAAGAGAGAGAAGGCGGGAACAGGATATTGACCGACGTGCTCAATCGTGTTATGTTTGGCAATCGAAATGCGGAGAGGTGCTGGAGTGGCCGAACAGGGCTGCCTGCTAAGCAGTTACACGGGTAACACCGTGTCGGGGGTTCGAATCCCCCCCTCTCCGCCAGTTGACCAGAAAATAAAACACGGGTAATATAAAGTAGATTTGATTTTTAACGCATATAAACGCATGAGATGCGTGACCGCTGTTTTCCTCAAATATCTTCTCACCAGTGACATTCCATCTTGTAGTCTTTCCAAGGGAGGGAGCAATGAACTCACAGCCTTCTATCAGGTTCAAGATAGCCACAGAGGATTGGGAGTTCGAGCAGATTCACCGGCTGAATTACAAGACCTTCGTCGAAGAGATTCCACAACATGGTCAGAATCATGAAGGGATCCTTATAGACCGGTTCCATGATGAGAATACATACATCATTGCAGTCAACGGAAATGCGGTCGTTGGAATGATCGCTGTCCGTGACAGGCATCCCTTTTCCCTTGAACAAAAACTAGAAAATCTGGAATCCTATTTGCCGCCCAACCGTTCCATATGCGAGTTTCGCCTTCTCGCTCTCGATAAGAGCTATCGCAGCAGCCGTGTCATGGGCGGTCTTGTCCAGACCCTCGCCGAATACTGCCTGAGCAGGGGATACGATCTTGCCATCATCTCGGGGATCACCAATCAAACCAAGATGTACAAACATGCCGGATTCGAACCGTTCGGGCCGCTTGTCGGAACGCCTGGTGCACAGTTCCAGCCGATGTATCTCACCCTCGAAGCATTCAATGAATTCAGGAAGAAATCCAGACTGTTTTCACGGACTCTTGCCTTGCCCGGCAAGGTGCCTACGAAGGTGAACCTCCTGCCAGGACCGGTCGCTATCGGCCAGAATGTGCGGCAGGTCTTCAGCGAAGAGCCGGTCTCTCATCGCTCAAGGGTCTTCATCGAGGACTTCCAGCGGACGAAGAAACTTCTCTGCGATCTTGTTGGAGCCAGATACGTCGAGATCTTTACGGGGTCGGGGACGCTGGCGAATGATATCATAGCAGCGCAGTTGTCCCTGCAGGCCGGGAAAGGTTTCATCGCGAGCAACGGCGAATTCGGCAGCCGGCTGATTGACCATGCCACGCGGTTTCGGCTTCCGTTCGTGACCTATCAGTTCAATTGGGGAGAGCCATTCGACTACGAGAGGATCGGGATAATCATCGATGAGAATTCTGGCATCGAGTGGATGTGGGTCGTCCACTGTGAGACCTCGACCGGGATCCTCAACGACATGGCCAGCCTGAAGAAACTCTGCATAGAGAGAAGAATCAAGCTCTGCCTGGATTGCATCAGTTCGATTGGCACAATTCCCGTCGATCTGCGGGGAGTCTATCTCGCATCGGGAGTCAGCGGCAAGGCGCTGGGAGCATTCCCGGGACTCTCCATGGTCTTCTGCAATCATGAGATCCCTCCCGCTCCAAAGTCGCTCCCAAGGTATCTTGACCTCGGCCTCTATGCCGCCAGCGAAGGAATCCCCTTCACCATTTCATCGAATCTTCTGTATGCTTTGAAAGCGGCGCTGGAGAGCTTCTTGACGTGGACTCGGTTCCAGCACATCATCTATCTTTCGAACTGGCTGAAGTTTGAACTCCGCAAGCGGGGGCTTCAGATCCTGGCTGACGACGCTCATTCTTCTCCCGCAGTGCTCACCATCATCCTTCCGCAGACGGTTTCTTCCAGGAACGTCGGAGATCAACTCGCAGCGTCCGGGTACCTCTTGAACTACATGAGCGAATATCTTCTGAAGAGGAACTGGATCCAGATCTGCCTGATGGGTGAGTGCTCGAAGGAGTTGCTCGAACCGCTCTTGAATGTTCTGCCTAGATTCTGCTATCCCGATCGATGGAGATCCTGAGTCAGACCCCCATCGTCCTGCTGATTCCAGCCAGATTCTGAAGAATAGAAGATTTCGGAAGTCTGTTTTCTTTAAAAAGAAATGGCGGAGGGAGTAGGATTCGAACCCACGGAAGCAGTTAGCTTCAGCGGTTTTCAAGACCGCCGCCTTAAACCACTCGGCCATCCCTCCATGCCGGCATCCTGCAATTTAGCATATCTTATCTTCAAGTCAATTGATGGTAAGATGTTCGACTAGCGCTCACCTTAATTTGCTGATAACGGATAAGCCGTTCATGAAGGGACGGAGCGCTTCGGGGATGACGACGGAACCATCCTTCTGCTGAAAGTTCTCGAGGATGGCGACCACCGTTCTTCCGATGGCGAGGCCTGAACCGTTGAGCGTATGAACGAATTCCGGCTTGGCTTTCGGATGCGGACGGTACCGGATGTTAGCTCGTCTTGCCTGAAAGTCCTCGAAGTTGGAGCATGAAGAGATCTCCCTGTAAATGTTCTGGGAAGGGATCCAGACTTCGATGTCGTATGTCTTGGAGGCGGCGAATCCGAGATCGGTGGTGCAGAGCGTGACGACACGGTACGGGATACTCAACCGCTTCAGGACTTCCTCGGCGTTGCAAGTCAAATTCTCCAGTTCGTCGTAAGACGAATCAGGCTCGGTGAACTTCACGAGTTCTACCTTGTTGAACTGGTGCTGACGGATGAGACCCCTCACGTCCTTTCCGTACGAGCCTGCCTCGCTCCGGAAACAGGGAGTATATGCAACGTAGTTTATCGGAAGCATTTCCTTCTCGAGGATTTCGCCCGCGTAGAAATTGGTTACCGGAACCTCCGCGGTAGGGACGAGGTAATAATCGTAATCTTTCAGGCGGAACAGATCGCTCTCGAACTTTGGAAGCTGCGCTGTCCCGAAGAGGGAATCAGCATTGACGATGAAGGGTGGAAGCACTTCCGTGTATCCGTGCTCCTTGACGTGGAGGTCGAGCATGAAGTTGATGAGAGCTCTTTCGAGGAGTGCTCCAGCCTCCTTGTAGATTGCGAACCGCGCCCCTGTGATCTTTGATGCTCTGTCGAAATCCAGGATGTTGAGATCGGTGCCGATTTCCCAGTGGGGCTTCGGTTCGAAATCGAAGGTAGGCTTTTCCCCGATGACCCGCTCGACCCTGTTGTCTTCCTCGCTCTTTCCGACAGGAACCGTCCTGTGCGGGATATTAGGTATCTCGAGCTGAAGGAGTCTCAGAGAGAGCTCCACGTTCTTGAGCTTTTCCTCGTATTCGTGGATTTCAGCAGAGACCTGCTTCATCTTTACCTTGAGTGCCGAGACATCCTTCTTCTGCTTGATCAGCTTCCCGATCTCTTCCGACGTAACGTTCTTCAGATGCTTGAGCTTCTCCGATTCCTGGAGGAGCCTCTTTCGCTCTCCATCGAGTTGCATGAAGCCATCGAGAGTAAGGTCGTAGCCCCTTTCCCTGAGCTTGTCCTGGATCGCTTCGACATTTTCCCTTATAAAATTGATGTCCAGCATAAGAGAGTTTTCATCAAAATCGAATTAGCTGCATTATATGGACTCAAGGCAGGCCTGTCAATTTTTTGCTGTTAGAGTTTCCTGGTCGCTGCGGAGGCTGTGGTGTGAAGGGGCAAAGGGCATTTGATAATAAAACTGGTTCATGTATAATCCAGACACGATCAAAATGGAGGCTCGGATGAGAATCGAGAAGGTCGTCTTTCCTGCCGCGGGGATGGGGACGAGATTCCTTCCTGCAACCAAGGCGCAGCCAAAGGAGATGCTCCCTCTAATAGATAAGCCGATCATCCAGTACGGCGTCGAAGAAGCTCTCAAATCAGGAATAGAAAACATCATCATCGTAACGGGGCGGGGCAAGAACGCCATCGAGGATCACTTCGATGTCTCCTTCGAGCTCGAGCGATTCCTGGAGGAGAAGGGGAAGATGAGGGAACTGCAGGAGATCAGGAACATATCCGACCTTGTCAACGTTGCATACATCCGTCAGAAAGAGCCAATGGGTCTTGGCCATGCGGTCCTTGTCGCGAAAAACCTCGTGGGTGATGAGCCATTTGCAGTTCTCCTCGCCGATGACATAATCGAGTCGAAGGTCCCATGTTTGAAGCAGTTGATCCTCACCCATAGAAAGTATGGATGCTCGGTCATCGCCGTGGAGCGCGTTGAGAGAAAACGGACGAGGGATTACGGGATCATAGACTGTGGAAAGATCGGGGATGGAGCCTATGAGATCAAAGACCTGGTGGAAAAGCCCTCTCCATCGGAGGCTCCTTCCACTCTGGCCATCATCGGCCGATACATTCTGACCCCCGCCATCTTCAGGAATCTCGAGAATACGGCGCTGGATAAGCGGGGTGAACTGCAGCTCACGAACGGCCTGCGAAGACTGCTTAAAGAAGAGAGAATCATTGCCTTGGAATTCGAGGGAAGGCGATACGATGCGGGGAACAAGCTCGAGTATCTGAAGGCGACCGTGGAGCTCGCGTTGAACAGAAAGGATCTTGCAAAAGATTTCTGGAGATACCTCCGCTCACTGGCACTTCGCAAATAAGCCTGGATCAATTACCGGCGGCGGCTTTTGATTCTTTTTCTCTGGCGGGTGATTCTCTGGATTCGGCCGATTCTTCCTTTTTCTCTGATAATTTTCCCTTTCGGGCATAGTCGGTCACGTACCAGCCGGTTCCCTTGAACTGGATGGCGGGGACGGAGATAACCCTGTGGGCGGGACCACCGCAGTCATTGCATTTATTAATGGGTTTGTCGGAGAAGCTCTGGATTTTTTCAAATCGCTTTCCGCATTTCCTGCATTCGTACTCGTAGATAGGCATGAAAAATTGCTCCTCCTATCATTTTCGTAAGTGTGTTATTATAAATTTAAACATTCATTTGTCAAGGTAACGGCAGTATCGCAAGTCACGGATCGGGTTCCTGAGAATCAGGGTTCAGCATCGATGCAGTCATGCAATAATTTGATATGTATTCGTAAGGAGTTTTAATGGAGAAATTAAGAATCATTGGTGGGAAACGTTTGAGCGGGACCATCTCCATCAGCGGTGCGAAGAACGCCGCTTTGCCTGCGCTTGCCGCCTGTATCCTCACCGACCGTGAAGTCAAGCTGGCCAATGTTCCCTCGGTCTGGGACATCCACACCATGCTCAAACTCCTGTTTCACGTGGGAGCAGAGAGGACCATTTTTCAAGGAAACGGTGTCTCGATAAAGATTTCCGGGATCGAATCCAGCGATGCTCCTTACGAGCTTGTGAAGACGATGAGAGCCTCCATCCTTGTACTCGGTCCCATGCTTGCGAGGAACGGCCATGCCAGAGTGTCGCTGCCGGGAGGATGCGCCATCGGCGAGAGACCGGTCAATCTTCACATCGACGGCCTGAGGAGACTCGGTGCAAAGATCGAAATTGAGCATGGATACATCGAAGCTAGCGGCGATAGGTTGAAAGGAGCAGAGTTCACCTTCGAGCGCAGGACAGTTACCGGTACTGAAAATCTCATGATGGCCGCGACCCTTGCGGATGGAGTAACGCGGCTCGTCAACTGCGCCATGGAGCCAGAAGTTGTCGATCTCGCCACGCTTCTCATCTCCATGGGGGCGAAGATAACGGGGGCCGGCAGCAATGTGATTGAAATCGAAGGTGTGACAGGGCTGAATGGAGCCGTCCACGAGATCATCCCTGACAGGATTGAGGCGGGAACCTACATCATGGCAGGAGTCCTGGCAGGCGACAGGATAAAGATAGACAGATGCAACCCCTCTCATCTCATGGCGCTTCTCGAAAAGCTCGAGGAGAACGGGATCGAAGTCGAGAGCGGTGAAAACTTCGTCGTCGTGAGCCAAAAGGATGAGATCAGGGCGAAAGACTTGAGAACTTCCACCTATCCTGGTTTCCCCACGGATATGCAGGCTCAGTACATGACGCTGATGACGCAGGCAGAAGGGGAATCCATCATCACCGAGACGATCTTCGAACGGCGGTTCATGCATGTGGGGGAGCTTCTCAGAATGGGTGCCGACATCGCCATTGACGGGCACAGCGCCATAGTGAAGGGAAAGACCCCGCTCAAGGGGGCGCAGGTCATGGCGACCGATCTGCGGGCCAGTGCTTCGCTTGTCCTTGCCGGTCTCATTGCGGAAGGGGAGACTGTCATCGATCGAATCTACCACCTGCACCGCGGCTACGAGAGAATTGACGAGAAGCTCCGGGGACTTGGGGCTTCCGTAGAGCGAGTGAAATGACAGGGTATCCTATCCCGAATTTATAATGAAGAATACTACCAGTTTAAGGAGGAACCGAATATGGCCGGTTGCATATTTTGTAAGATAGCGGCAAAGGAGATTCAATCCAGAATCATCTATGAAGATGATAATGTCGTGGCTTTTGAGGATATAAACCCTCAGGCACCGACTCACACTCTTCTGATACCCAGGAAGCACATCGAAACGTTGAACGACATCGGCGAAGGGGACCGGGAACTCATAGGACATCTCATCTTAAAGGCTTCAGAGATCGCAGCTCTGAAAGGATTGAACAGAAGCGGGTACAGAATAGTGATGAACTGCCTGGAAAGCGCGGGTCAATCGGTCTTCCACGTTCATCTCCACCTCCTTGGCGGAAGGAATTTTGGCTGGCCTCCCGGCTAATGGTCGGACTTGAAGACCTCCTCTATTTGTGCAATTTTTCTCTTGTTTATAAAAATCCTGCTGATATAATAATTGACTAATAAATTTCGCTGTGACTGAAATCAGCCGATAAGCCTCAAACATCTTTATTGCTGGAGGAAGATATGAGAAGAACCGTTATCTTGAGCGCTGTAAGAACGCCCATCGGAAGATTCCAAGGAACGCTGAGGGATCTCAAGGCTACGGAGCTTGGTGCGTTGGTCATCAGGGAAGCGGTCAACCGCGCGGAGATCTCTCCGGAGCGGGTGGATGAAGTCGTCATGGGAAATGTCGTCGGTGCCGGACTTGGCCAGAATCCCGCCAGACAGGCTGCGCTTGCGGCTGGAATCCCGAACAGCGTCGGTGCCCTGACAATCAACAAGGTCTGCGGCTCGGGACTCAAGGCGGTAGTTCTGGCTGCCCAGGCTATAAAATGCGGCGATGCCGATTTCATCGTGGCAGGAGGGATGGAATCGATGTCAAAGGCCCCCTACCTTCTCTTCAACGCAAGGGACGGGTACAGGATGGGGCATGGACAGATCATCGATTCGATGATCCACGATGGGCTCTGGGATGCCTATGAGAACTTCCACATGGGGAACACCGGGGAGGTCGTGGCTGAGATGTTTAATGTGACGAAACAGCAGCAGGATGAGTATGCATACAACAGCCACAGGAAGGCGATCGCTGCCATCGAAGCGGGCAAATTCAAGAAGGAAATCATCCCTGTTTCCATCCCTCAGAAGAAAGGGGATCCTATCCTCTTTGATACCGATGAATGTCCGAGGAAGGATACAACGATCGAAGCTCTCTCAAAGCTTAAACCTGTCTTCAAGAAGGACGGGACCGTAACAGCGGGGAACGCGCCGCCTGTGAATGATGGAGCTTCTGCCGTTGTTGTCACATCGCTGGAGAATGCCGAGAGGCTGGGGAAGAAGCCACTCGCTGAAATCATCGCCTATGCCGTGAGTGGTATGGAGCCAAAACTCGTCATGATCGCGCCCATCAAGGCGGTACAGAAAGCTCTCGCTCAGGCAGGCTGGGATAAAGACGAAGTGGACCTGTATGAGTTCAACGAGGCATTCTCGGTCCAGCAGGTCGCCATCCTGAAAGAGACGGGGATCAACCCGGAGAAGCACAACGTCCATGGAGGCGCGGTTGCTCTAGGCCATCCGATAGGTGCGAGTGGCGCAAGGATCCTTACAACACTTCTCTACGCGATGGACGACAGAGGAGTAAAGAAGGGCATCGCCGCTCTCTGTCTCGGCGGTGGAAATGCCGTCGCCATGGCCGTTCAGCGAATCTGAAATATTAACCTGAGATATTCAATGGGAGGCGATTATGGACATTAAGACGATAGGAGTCGTAGGAGCCGGCACGATGGGCAACGGAATCGCCCACGTGGCTGCTCAGTCAGGTTACAGAGTCATCATGAGGGATCTGACGGATGATCTCGTCGCAAAGGGGCTGAAGACCATCGATAAGAATCTTCAGAGAGGGGTCGAGAAGGGTAAGATGACGGAGGATCAGAAGAAAGATATTCTCTCGCGGATCACGGTCACGACGGACCTTGCGAAAATCAAGGATTGCGATTTCGTCGTGGAAGCGGTCTTCGAAAACCTTGCAATAAAGGAGGAGATATTCAAAGAGCTCGATAAACTCTGCAGACCCGATGTGATTCTGGCTACCAACACTTCTTCCATATCCATCACGAAGATAGCTGCCGTAACGAAGAGAGCGGACAAGGTCATAGGGATGCACTTCATGAATCCAGTACCCGTCATGCAGCTCGTAGAGGTCATCCGCGGCCTTGCCACTTCTGATGAGACCCATCGGGTGACGAAGAGCCTCTCAGAGAAGCTTGGAAAGACTCCGGTTGAGGTTAGCGATTACCCCGGGTTCGTCGCAAACAGGATTCTCATGCCGATGATCAATGAAGCCGTTTATTGCCTGATGGAAGGAGTTGGAAATATCGAGGCCATCGATACGGTGATGAAGCTCGGGATGAACCATCCTATGGGTCCCCTCACTCTTGCCGATTTCATCGGTCTGGATATCTGCCTCAACATCCTGGAAGTCCTATATGAGGGGCTGGGTGACAGCAAGTATCGTCCCTGCCCGCTTCTGAAGAAATATGTTGATGCCGGCTTCCTCGGCAGGAAGAGCGGTCGCGGCTTTTACAACTATCAGCAGGTCTGATTCCACCCCAGTTCGTGCGACCAACTCGAGCCGTATCGATGGGTCGCTAAGGAAACTCTGCTCCATATGAAAAACTTTCCAGATGGTCATGGAGTATAATATCCGCTGAGTTTCCTATGAGAGAGTTGATTGATAAGATCCTTGCCTCGAAGAGCCTTGGTAAGCTCGTCAAATACCGGGGATTCCAGCAACCACGGAATGCCGTCTTTTCCGAGGTGAGCGCCCCTCTTCCAGAAGAAATCTCTCTTGCCCTCAAGAAGAACAGGATAGAGAGGCTTTATCTACACCAGACGAAGGCCATCGACGCTTTCCGGGAAGGGAAGAACATCATGGTCGTGACGCCCACGGCAAGCGGGAAGAGCCTGACCTACTACGTCCCGACCTTTGAGGCTTTCCTGAACGACGCGGAAGCGCGGGCGCTATACATCTTTCCCTACAAAGCCCTGGAGCAGGATCAGTTGAAAAACATCAGAGTTCTTGCTTGCTCCCTCGATGGATTGGCTGCAGAGATATACGACGGCGATACGACAGCTTACAAGAGGAAGAAGATCAAGGCGAACCCGCCGAGCATTCTCATCACGAATCCAGACATGCTCCACATGGGAATTCTCGCCTATCACGGAGACTGGCAGAGCTTCTTCGAGAATCTGAAAGTGGTAATCATCGACGAGCTCCATGTCTACAGGGGGATCTTCGGGACCCATCTCCACCATGTGATCAGGCGACTCAAGCGTATCTGCAGGCATTATGGAGTGGAGCCACGCTTCATCGTTTCGTCGGCGACCATCGCCAATCCGGAAGAGTTTGCCTTCTCTTTAACCGGAATTCCTTTTCATGTCATCAGCGAGAACGGCGCTCCTTCCGCCGGAAAGCATTTCCTCTTCATCAATCCTGATGTCAGCCCTTACACCATCGCCGCCCATCTCTTTGAGCTCTCCGTAAAGGCGGGGTTCAAGAGCATCGCATTCACGAAGGCGAGGAAGATCACCGAGCTGATACATTCCTGGTTGATCACCGGAGCGCCGGAATTGAAAAAGAAAATCAGCTCTTACAGGGCGGGTTATCTTCCCGAGGAGAGAAGAGAGATAGAAGCGAAGCTCTTCAGCGGAGATTTGATGGGGGTCATCTCGACGAGTGCCCTCGAGCACGGGATAGATGTTGGCGGGCTCGATGTCTGCATCCTGGTAGGGTATCCCGGAAGCATCACCTCCTCCTGGCAGAGGATTGGACGGGTGGGGCGCTCTGACAGGGAATCGCTCGTCATCCTTGTGGCGCTTCCCGATGCCCTCGATCAGTATTTCATCAGGAACCCGGAAAAGTTCTTCGGAAGAAGTTTCGAAAAGGCCGTCTTGGATCCCGAGAACAGGTTTATCATGTTAGGACATCTTGTCTGCGCTGGCGCGGAGATACCGTTGAGGAGACTGGATAGTGAAGAATACGGGAAGGCATCCACCGAAATCATAGGTGAACTCGTCCGCGATGGGAGACTCGTCGAGGGAGCCGAGGGGGATCGATGGTTCTCACTGAAGAAGAATCCGCAGCGGGATATGAGCCTTAGATCTATAGGCGAGGGCTACAGGATATTCGGAGCCGATACCGGGAAAGAGATAGGGACGATCGACGGCGTCAGGGCTTTACATGAGTGCCACAAGGGGGCAATTTACCTCCACCATGGTGTCCAGTACAAGGTGACCTCTCTCGACATGGAAGCAAAAAAGATTGAGGCGAAACCGGTCGATGTCGATTACTACACTCAGGTTTACTCAGACAAGGAGACCGAGATCCTCGAGATGCTCGGGAGGATGAATAAGGGAAAGTACGGTGTCGGATTCGGGCGGTTGAGGGTGACTGAGTTCATCAGGGAGTACGTGAAAAAGAGGATCTTCGGTCAGGAGGTCGTCTCGACGCATCCACTCGCGCTTCCACCGCTCTCCTTTGAGACGATGGGTCTATGGATGGAGCTTCCCGATGAACTCAACCTTCAGGCCGTATCGCGTGGGATGCATTTCATGGGAGGGCTCCATGCAATGGAGCATGCATCCATATCTCTTTTCCCACTCCTTGCCATATGCGATCGCGATGACATCGGTGGCATCAGCTACACTCTCAACCCGCAGCTCGGCAAGCCGGCCATCTTCATCTATGATGGCTATCCGGGAGGGATCGGACTGGCAGCAAAGGGGTTCCAGGATATAGACCTTTTGCTCGAGAGGACTTACTCGCTCGTCAGCTCCTGCGATTGCGATGACGGATGCCCCTCGTGCATTCACTCTCCCAAATGCGGCTCCGGAAACAAGCCTCTTGATAAATTGGCGGCAATCTTTTTAATTGGCTACATAACCGGGAAGGTCGATCTCGAAGAAAAGAAGGTGACCATGAGAGAAAAGCTTTTCAAGAGAAGTCTGGCTGAAGATGCCTCAGGAGGAAAGAGAAAAGAATCCGGGGAGATAAAGGGGTCCAGTTCCTCCGGAGGGTTTAAGAAAAGGATATGGGGAGATGAGAGGGTCCTCTTTTTCGACGTGGAGACGCAGAAGAGTGCCGAGGAAGTCGGTGGCTGGAGGAACGTCTCCGCCATGCGAGTGGCCCTGGCCGTCATTTACGACGTCCAGGATAACGAGTACAGGACCTACTTTGAGAAGGATGTGGATAGACTCATCTCAGATCTTCTGATGGCAGATCTGGTCATCGGCTTCAACATAGATCGCTTCGACGTCGAGGTCCTTAGAGGCTACACGAACGAGAACCTCTCGAAGATCAAGACCCTGGACATGCTTGCTGAGATTTACAGGAAACTGGGATTCCGCCTGGGGCTGGGGCACCTCGCCGAGGCTACCCTCGGGGAACCGAAAAGCGCCGATGGTTTTCAGAGCCTGCAATGGTTCAAGGAGGGAAAGCTGGATCTCATCGAGGAGTACTGCAGGAAGGACGTCGAGATCACGAAGAGGCTGTTTGAGTTTGGAAGGGAAAAAGGATATCTCCTTTACAGGGATTACGAGAACCGTCTGGCCAAACTCAACATTACCTGGTGACCGTTTTTGCAATCGAATTCGCCATCCTTAAGAAATATCCTTCGACGCTGGAACGGCAAATAATTCGTGGATGAATTGGAAAGCAAGATCATGATGAAGAAGGATGTCATATTCCTTGTTGGATTCATGGGGTGTGGGAAGAGCGCGGTAGGGAGAACTCTCGCCAATAGACTCGGCTACACTTTTCATGACACCGATGAGATGGTTGAGGCAAAGGAGAGAAGAAGCATCGAGAAGGTCTTCCAGGAATCAGGCGAGGGGTATTTTCGCGAGAGGGAATGGGAAGCGCTTCTCTCGCTGGCCGGGATCACAAATGCAGTAGTAGCCACGGGCGGAGGACTCTTCCTTGGAGCTCAGCACAGGAAGTTCATCAAGGAAACGGGAATCTCCATCTGGCTCGATGCTCCCTTTGAAGATATCCTCGAAAGGATGAAAGATGGCCCAGTGCGGCCACTCTTCACCGATGATGCGGAGTTCAGGCAGATGCTCGAGAGCAGGAAGGGAAGATACATACTTGCCGATTACCGGATCGACACGAGAGGGATGACCGTTGAGAGCATCGTCGATAAGATTTTAAAAATTTCAAAACAAGATTTTAATGATTGAATTTGCTGTCTTGCCTTTGATAATATTATAAAAAATCAGGAGGATAGAATATGACAAAGAGTGAACTGGTAGAAAAACTTGCTTCGGAAGCAAAGCTTGAGAAGAAGAACACCAAGCTGTTTCTCGAAGCGCTCACGAAGGTTGTTGAAAAATCGATAAAGAAGGGAGACGAGGTTCCTCTCACCGGGCTGGGAAAATTCAAAGTCGTGAAGAGAAAGGCAAGAATGGGAAGAAATCCGGCGACGGGCGAGGCGATCCAGATTCCGGCAAAAACGGTCGTGAAGTTCTCCGTGGCAAAGGCTCTCAAAGACCTCATTAAAAAGTAAGCGATTCATCTCCATTTTCATTTGATGGCTTCTTGATGTGCTCGTTCATTCCTTCCCGCCGAATAGGATGGAGAAACCCAGGGATGTCTTGATGTTGAACAGGTTGCTGTCCGTCGTCGTGAAGTAATATTCGTCATTGCTGCCATCAAAGGTCAGGCCCGTTACATCATGATGATATTGAACACCAGCGACTTCTAAGCGGAAAGCAAATCTCTTCTTGAAATAGTAACGGAATCCGCCGCCGAACAGGTAACTGGGGGAAGACTGGCTGTCGATCCACCTCCCAACATATTCCGTAGCCCCTGTTCCGGGATTGTCGGACCAGACATTGTATGTTCTCTTGATCCGGAGTCTTCCCATCCCACCTTCCGCGTAAGGAATGAACTTCTCTTTGATAGGTTTGAAGTTGAAGACGAAATTAGCCGACCAGTGTGCGATATCATCGTCTTCATCCGCATCCAGATAACGTACATCTTCGTTAATGATCTGGAAGGAGTCGCTGTTTATCGTTCCCAGGGAGTAGACAAATTCTCCCTCGAGATGTTTTGAGAAATTGAAACCGAGCTTTAATCCCAGGAGGGGGGTATCATCCACGCCCGTTTCCGAATCGAACATCTCCCAGGTGAGGAGCGGGGTCATCTCCACACTTTTTTCTTTGTGCTGGGCTAAGGAGAGAGAAAGGGAAAACAGGAAGAGCAGGAAAAGGACTGTGACAGATTTTTTCATGTTCATAATAAGTACCTTTGAAATAGATTTTTCATAATAGGAAAAAAAAAGGGCAAAATCAAGAGTATTTATCATTTTTGGCTGTCGTTTTGCAGCGCGGAAACAGAAAAAGAATGTCCGTCGGCTCAAGAATCCAGTGAAGGAGAAGATGAGTCCAGTTCAACAAGATGAGAAGGATTGGTAAAAAAAGGCCAGGCTTAGAGCCTGGCCTTTACATTCACCGGAAGAGGGATTTTAAAACTTGAAGGAAAAGAATGTCGTCATGGCAGTCTCATCGCCGACCCGGAGCTCGCTGTTGAGGTGGACATTGGCCGTAAGAGTGCAGTCGACTCCGAAGAAGAAGCCGTAAATGTCCTGAGGTTTCGTCGTAAATTCCCATGGGAAGTAATACCAGTAATCAAGGACGCCGTCATAGTAATCATATTCGAGGTAATGCCCCTCATAGTCGGTGCTGTATCCTGAAAGCTTGAAACCTCCATAAGGAGAAACATGCTCCATCTTCTTGCTCAAGACAAGGGCTACATGGTATTCCGTCGTCTTCGTCTTATCCAGTGCTATTTGAAAAAGCTCATCATAGAGCCCGCCCATATCGGTATAACTGTCCTGATACAAGACGACGTCGCTGTCCAGGTCATAGATGTTGTACTGGGCATCCATTCCAACCCTGAAATCCCCGGATTCGAAGAAGGTTGCCTTGAAACCGGCGCCGTAGAAGGGGCTCCAATCTCCCTTGCCCTTCTTGCTTAACCAGTATCCACTCTCATCGTATTGATACCAATCTTCCAGCGAGCCGGCAAAGTAATATTCATATTGGTAGTACAACAGGAGGTCGAACAGTTCTGATTTCATTCTCGCCATTCCACCTTTGATGTAGAAAGCGTATCTGCCAAATCCAAAATTAAGGTTGAGGAAGAGCTTGTCCAGAGTTTCTTCACCATCGAAACTGACGAGCCAATATTTGTAGATGTAGCCATAACCATCGCCATAATCAGAGTCGTCATAATAGATCAGGGCTTTTTCATCGAGCTCAACTTCTCTGCTGGAGTGATCAAATCCAAAGTCAAAGCTGAATTTGAACCCCTCCCCTTCCGGGTTGTTACCGACTTCCGAAGCTAAAACAAAACTTCCTGCAATCAAACATGCAACCAAGACTAACAATTTCTTCATTTTTTCTCCTTCTCCTTATTTTGTTCTAACTCTCTTTAAAACCTCATTTTATCTGTCAACATTCCTTGTCAATAATTATTTTATCGGTTCACCTCCCTTCATAAATTGCATTACACATATCATAGCCGTGGCTAAAAAGCAACCGAAATTTTCAATAATTTTGTGAAGAATGAGGTACATGGATGAGGCTTACCTGTGTAACAGCTTTTAAGGCGCAGGTTTGTTATAGAATGATGAAATGATACAATGAAAAACGAGTTGAAGAGATACAACAGCCATGCTCGCAATGCAGTTGAAATCCTTGTTCCTCTTACTGACTCACTTCATCTCGTCACCGGTCATCAAGAAAAACATCATCAACATCATCTCCTTCTGTTTCTTTTTCTTCTTTTTCTCTGCCTGTTGCGCAACTTCGACAGATCACTCGCCCCTAACTGCCAGACGATTTTCTCCATCTCCTTCATCATCGCCGTCTTTTCATGCTTCGATCGGAGACAATCCGCTCAGGATGAGCTTCGAGCCGAAGAGGGTTTTCATAATCGGCTCATCCGACGAAGGGGAATCGATCCTTCTTCACGTTAGTATGGAAAACCGAACGGCGATGGGCCTGTACATCGACAGACTCATCATAAAGTTCAAGAAAAAAGAAAAGATCATCCTGGAACAGGAGCAAACGGATACCTTCTTCCGGCGGGCTTCCATCAAAAGGGAGAGAAAGATTCTCCCTGGTTCCAGTGTCCGATGGACCGGGATCTGCCTGACGAGCCCGAGCTTCGGTCAACTGGACAGGGTTGAGCTTCTCTTTCATCTTCGATCCGGAAAGAAGCTGCGAACGACTCAGGTTCTTGAGATTCCGGTATCGCGATATCTTCAGAAGACCGTTCTGCGTCTTCCATTTAGGGGTTCCTGGAAGGTGACGCAGGGTCACCAGTGCAACAGCAATCACAGAATCTCTGGGTACGGGGGAGACTTCTCCTGGGATTTTGCAGCCATCGGCGAGAATGGAAGCATTGCCACGAAAGATTATCACATATACAGAAGGAACAGGGATGTCTATTCTTTTGGTAGAGACGTCAGCTCTCCCGCTTCCGGAAAAATCGTCAGGGTCAAGAATGACATCGCTGACAACGAGGGAGAGCAGAGTTACCCGAGAAAGAGCCTATCCTATGAGGTTGAGAATCCGCTCTGGCTCTTTGGAAACTTCGTCATCATCGATCATGGGAACGGTGAATATTCCCTGCTGGGACATATGATGAACGGCTCGATACAGGTTAAGGAAGGGGATGAGGTGAAAGCGGGGGATATCATAGGAAAGTGCGGTAACA
>JBFMGF010000035.1 GCA_040752675.1 Acidobacteriota bacterium | reverse complement strand
AATCCCATGGAAGATCTCTCGTGGGATGCAAGGTATGCAAGGGAAAAGAGATAACTCCAAAAAGACTCCTCGATCTTCCCGTTGACATGCTTGTTCCCGCGGCTCTCGAGAACCAGATCACCGAGGAGAATGCCGACCGGATCAAGGCTCAATACATCGTGGAAGGAGCCAACGGTCCAACCACTCCCGATGCCGAGAAGAAACTGAACAAGAGGGGAGTCGTCATCATCCCTGACATCCTTGCAAACGCCGGTGGCGTCATAGTCTCTTACTTCGAATTGGTCCAGAACCTGAACTGTTATTTCTGGTCGGAAAACAGGGTTAACACGGAGCTCGAGAAGAAAATTCTTGCCGCTTACAGAGGCGTGTGCGAACTATCCCATAAAGAGAAGGTGAATATGAGGATGGCCGCCTACATGATCGCCATCGAGAAGGTCGCCAATGCGATAAAGATGAGGGGGATCTATCCTAAATAGCTGGAATAGGCCTGTAAACATAGCCGTGTTGCCGTGAGAGGCGGTATTTAGAAACGCCACTGAAATTAAAGGAATATTCCTCTTTCTCAACGAATCCTGCCATCGAGATTATCTCAAGAATTTCTTCTGTTTTAATGATTCCCCAGTTAAAAAAGGCTGCCATGTCTAACGGTTCGATAAGATCATATCTTCGCATATAGCAATATCGAGAAGCTTTTAGAATATTTTTGAAATATTCTGCTGGACATCCATTTTGAAGGAGCGCATCGACTGCACTGACAGCCAGAGAGAATGAAAAAATACAGGGAAGCACCTCTATGCTTTCAATGAAGAGATCAAATTTATTACGGGGTCTTCGGAATGCACAGGTCACTCCACTGCACTTCCTTAGCTCCGTCACGAAACAGAGAAAATCGATGGTGAGATGCTCAATTAGATGAGCAAGCGCCACATCACCATCAAAAGATTTTTTCTTTTTTTTCTTTCCTTGTTTCGCAAAGGGGAGATACACTCCATCATCGCTGCACCGATGCATGTGAATAGTAGACGAGATCTCTGCCATTTTTGTAATGAGCCTCTCAATTTTTTTTCTTTTTTGATCCTCCTTCCAATCGATGAGAATTGTGGCTCTCAGAAGTTTAATCTTCGGGTTGAATTGGGGATTGAGATGGATGATCTCGGGATAGTAGTTATGTTTGAGGAAGATAGGTCGTATTATTTTGTTTTCCAACGAGCTTTTCCACGGAAAAAGCCGGAAGGTCCTGGAGCATGGGAATTAAGCCTTCTTCATGAAGGCCTAATACTGTGGTTCATCAAAGCGAGTTTCCTCTTTGTCGAGGGTGCCCTGGAGGACGATCCTGTATTCACCCGTGTCCGGATTGATCGCTTCCACCCGGCATCTTGCATTGGTGGAGCTGACGATCATCTCGCTTAATTTACTTCTGAGCGTGGATGGGGAGGTTGGAGTAATCTCCAGTGTGTGAATATCCTGTATCTTGAATCTGGCCATATGATCACCACCTTTCTTTTAGATCTCAGCAGCTTTATGCACAGCCTGCTGGAATTTATTTCCTCTTTCCAGCTTCCAAGACCTTCCCGATGAAGTCTATTCAGCGAGTCATCACCACCACCACTTAGACTGCTCTTTATCGAGCGTCCCCTGGAGAACGACTCTGTATTCTCCAGTTTCCCGGTTCACCACTTCAACTTTGGCATTGGCCCGGACAGAATTTATGAGCAGCTCGCTGACTCTGCATCTCAAATTTGCCGGGGATGATGGAGATTTTTCCAGATGCTTAATGTCCTCTAAGTAGAATCTTGGCATTCTCATCACCTCCTTTCTCTCAGACGTTACCAGCCCAAAATCCTACCCCTTGAGAAAAACCACTTCAGAAAAAGACTCAATCGAAACATTACAAGAGATCACTTCTCGAAAGTGCAGCGAATTACTTTCCTGTATCTATGTCTTTCCCCCTTTGTCTCCTTCTTGGAACTCAAATCTCCATGAGCTTCTGCCGGAAGCTCAGCATAGAAGCTTCCTGACTCCACACCCTGAAATATGGAGGACAGAATAGGATTTCTGACCTCTTCCAGAATTTCGGAGACGAGATCCCTCTTTGTTTTTGTATCCGCGATCCTGGCATCGTATAGTTTCTGTTTAAGAGCAGGACTCTCCTGGAGAAGAGAGAGAAGGCCGTTGGATACCTGGCGTTCCATCTTTGATGAAAAGTTCTTCGATTCAATAAATTTCTCAATGACTCTCTTGATAATCAGCTCATCAACCATCAGCCAAACCTCCAGAAGCTTTCACGCCAATAGGCATCACTCGCTTTTTCAGGCTTTTTGGAAGAGAGGGATATTTCTTCTGCTTCACCTTTGGAAACACCAGATTCCACCATCACCTTAGCTTCTTGCCGAGAAGAACCGAATTCAAAATCTCCTTCCTCACTCAGTTGCGTAGGTCGTTTCATCTTCTCCAATTTCTTTTTCAGAGCCTTCCCTTTTAACCTGGGCAATCTCTCCTCGAATTTTCCACTCTTACCCTCAGCCATTTCCACGGCAGCATCCCATAAATTTCTTGATTGAGCAAGGGATAACCCGGTAATACCGGATAATTTTTCCGCGCTGTTTTCAAGAATCTTTTCTATACCATCAACTCCCGCTTCCTTAAGCTTTTGCACTGTTTCCAGTCCCTTCCCATAGAGTTGACATAGCAAAGTTAAGTTATCCATCGTTACCCCCTTTCCAGTGTTGGCCAAAAGCCACTTTCTTCTAAGACTTCATTAGCCAGTGATAGATAATCTTTGAACCCTCTTGCATTTTTGCTGTAACTGGCAATAGAGAGTCCATAGCTTGCCGCTTCCCTCAATTTTATATTGCAATGAATGACTGTATTGAAAAGGCCATTGCCGAAGAAGTTTCTCATCTCTCTGAGAACCTCCATCGAGAATCTGTTTCTTCGATCATACATGGTGGCGAGAGCTCTTACCCTTGGGTTGGCCGAACCTTCTCGTCGCTTGTTCTCTATGAGAGCCATCAGTTGAGCGACACCGTGAAGCGTGAAGAAGCTGCAGTCCATCGCGATGATGATCTCTTCAGCAGCCTGGAGTGCGTTTTCTACAAGAATTCCCCTGGATGGCGGACAATCGATGATGGCAAAGTCATAGTCGGATGATAGGGAAGCAAGTCCTTCCTTCAGCTTGTTTTTCGAAAGAATGCTTCGTGAGAGAAATCCCTCGGTTTCAGAAAGCGAATAGTCAGATGGAATAATGTGAAACCTTTCGCTCAACCTTCCGATGCAGTTCTTAAAATGGCTCCCATTGAGAAGAGATGTGGATAAAAGTTTTGAAGGCTTCTCAAAAGCAGAGGATAGCCCAATTGTGGCATGACATTGCGGATCAAAATCAATGATAAGCACCCTCTTCCCAAGATAGTCAAGGCAAGCGGATAGATTAATGGCCGTCGTAGTTTTGCCGCATCCCCCTTTATGATTCATGATGGAAATTGTTCTCACTTTTCCATCTCCCCTGATTCTTGCCAGAAGGGTTTTGCTCTTGTTTCTCTCCTCATGTCCTCATATTCTCCCCTTGTATGATCTTCCTGATTCTCACATGTATGAACTCTGAAGCAAATCCTACATTGCTTGAGCCTCCATTTGCTGAAATAGTCTGTCCCATTCGTGCGACCTCCCCAGATGCCGTAGAAAAAGGGTGTTTGATGAAGAAAGGAATCTTTAAATTGACAGAATGATTCACCAGCTCATTTTCCTGGAGGCATCCCAGATAAAGGAACTGTTTCTTGAGAAATTTCTGGCAAACATCGTTCATCTTCTGGAAGACTGCCGCTGACTCCCGATCATCTTTAACTCTGTTCACAGCAATCCAGATTCTTGCGGTTGGCTTTAATTGAAAGATAATCTTGGAGATGGCGTAAGCATCCGTTATCGCTGTTGCATTTGCGTTGGTAACAACAATGATCTCATCACAACTAAGAAGCAGGAGAAGCGTATGTCTCGATATTCCAGCAGAAGTATCGATGAGCATAAAATCTGAAATTCTTTCCATACCTTCCAATGATTGTGCAACTTTGTAAATGCTGATATCGCTTAAATCGGCCATCCACTCTATTCCGGAAGTTCCAGGGATGAGCCAGACTCCTTCACTGCATCTCACTTTGATATCCTCAGCCTTAACACATCCTGAAAGAAGATGGCTGATATTTAAATCAGGATAGAGTCCGAAAAGAAGGTGATCATTAGCGAGTCCGAAATCAGCATCCAGGATAGTTACTTTCTTTCCCATGGTGGATAGATAAACCGATAGGTTGCAGGCAAGAATGGATTTACCAGTTCCTCCTTTTCCACTCGTTATCCCGATTTTTTTTGCAATCTGAGGGGATTTCTCATACGCAGGAAGGGGATTTAATCTTCTTCTATCGCCGAGAAGACCTTGAATCTCTATAAGATCGGAGAAACTCCGACCCAGCCTGGATTTGTTCATCAACTACCTGAACCCTTTAGATGACTTTGCTCACCGAAGAATTTATTAATTTTGATGATTGCTCTTTACTCCTTTCCTTCCCAAGACCTTTCAATTCCTCAACTTCTTCATCCGTCAATTTCGCTATCGAAAGTCTTGAAAGAAAGGATGGTTCCATACCGTGAGGAGTAACATGTTCACCCTCATGGAAATCAGAGAGAGGAAATTTTCCAATCCAGAGAAACTTATACCCATCAAATGCGATGGGTTTATAAAGATAAAAATAAATTCCCCCTTTAACGAGCGTTTTCCATGCCTCCATCACCCTTTTAGAGAATGTCTGTGCTATAAGAATCCCTCTAGCAGGAAAAACTGTGTTCATGGAAGGAATCGACAGGGCGCTTCGTATCAACTCGGAATTCTGATTCAATAAGCTAACTTCCCTGCAGAGATCTATAAGATGCGGATCTTCTTCTTCCATGCAGGCTTTAATCGACGCAATTCTCCCGCTTTCATCAAGAGCAAGAATATCAGGTTTCACGCCCTGAAAAACCTCGAAGCCCTGAGGTATAATTTTCACCTTTTCAAAAAGGGGAAGATCTCTTGCAATGTAATGGATGAGTTCAGAGCGGGAAGTTACCTCAAAAGCTTCGATCAGGGGAAGATTGCTTTTCATTCAGCCCCCCAATCTAAAATTATAGATTTACATTTTTGAATCTTATCTCAGAAAGATACAATTTTGCAATATTTTATTTATCACAAATATTAAGTTATGTATGACCAAGATTCATTTAAAAATTTAAAGCAGGAGAAGAGATATTTGAGAAGAAATTCCAGGACTTCATTGAGCATTTTTTAACACCTTTTGATAATCCTCGGGTGTGTTGATTCCAAGAAGAATCCCCTCATCATCAACGTCAAGAAGGAACATTTCTTCCTGATGCCTAGAAATGATATCTCTCGGCTTGGAATCAGAAGAAAGCAATAAAATTTCGGGAATGAGCTTCCAGGAAAAAATTACAGGCCTTCCCCTCTCTCCCCTGTACCGTGGCGCAACGATCAGTTTCTCTTTTTCATTGAAAGCCTGAAGCAGAGCATTGATGGTTATTACCTTAAGGAGAGGATGATCCACGGGATGCACAAGAATCCCATCTGGCTCCAAATATTTAAGTGCTTCTATTCCCACTTTTAGAGATGACAACTGGCCTCCTTCATAGTTCTCGTTCAAGATAAAAAATCTCTCCGGGATGGACGTGCTGGATAGGATCTTCTCCGCCTGGAATCCGATGATAATTCTCAGGTTCTCTCCGATGTCAGAATCTTTAAAAGCGGTGAAGAGATGTTCGATAAACGTCGTCCCTGCAATGGTGAGCAGGGGTTTACAGCTTCCCATCCTTTCGGATTTACCCGCTGCCAGTATGATACTCCATATCTCTTTCCCTAACATTTGCATATCATTATACTGGAAAAGCCCGCATCTGAGACTGATTTGATGTTATACTTATGTTTTCACCGATCTTTCTGGTCTGGTTCATCGGAATCTTGAGTATGATGCTCATGAAGATGCTCTCAGGAAAACACAGTGTAACGCTCTTTTTGATCTCTTCTCTCCTTTTTTCTTCTTCCTGCGCTACACACGAGATGAAGAGAAAGAGCAAAGCCTTACAGCAGCAAAGCGCAAGTCCCGAGGAAGCGACGAGATCGGATGAACCAGAAAGGCAGGAACGAGCCGAAGAAAAGCAGGGCGATAAAAATCGGGGTATCTTCCACATAGTCAGAAAAGCCGAAAACCTTTACAGGATCGCAAAAACATACGGCATTAATGTGCAAGAACTGGCAGAGATCAACGGCATCAAGGATCCTGCAAAGATCCAGGCAGGGCAGGTCATCTTCATCCCTGGCGCGGAGAAACAGCTTGAGATCCTCATCCCGGGAAAAATGGGGACCATCTCCTACAGCGGGGAGAAATTCACCTGGCCTGTTTCAGGGAAGATCGGTTCAAGCTTCGGCGCCAGGCGCAACGGTCATTACCACTCCGGGATTGACATCATGGCTCCTTATGGAACGGCTGTTGTTGCATCAAGGGATGGTATAGTCGTCTTCAGCGGACATGAGCAGCGATATGGCAGGATGATCATCATCAATCACCAGGATGGAACTTCCACTGTTTACGCCCACAACTCCATCAATCTGGTCAAGGAAGGGGATGAGGTCTCACGGGGGGAGACCATCGCACAGGTAGGGACGAGCGGAAATGCCACCGGCCCTCACCTCCACTTTGAAATAAGAGTGGAGAATGATTGCATTGACCCTTATGATTATCTTGAACAGAATGTCGGGGGTGATCCATGAAAGCAACCATTATATGCCCGAGATGCGACGAGAAATACAACCTCGATCCGGAGAGGATCCCCGAGAAGGGCGGCAGGATCACCTGTCGCACCTGCGGGTTCATCATCTCCATAAAGAAGCACCTTATCCAGGAAGATCTGAAAAAAGGGACATCGGAATCGGATTCGACCCTCATGACTGTGCAGTGCCCGAAATGCGGTTTCTCTTTCAAAATAACTCCTCTTCGACCTTCTGCAAAAGAAAAAGAAGAGGATAAAAGGACGATCCTCCTCGTGGAAGATCAGGAGTTTTTCATTAACTTCACTCGGGAGATCCTGGAAAAAAGATACAGAGTTTGTTGCGCGACCACTGTCAACGAGGCTCTGGAAATCCTCGGCAAAGAGAAGGTGGATATCGTCCTTCTCGATCTCATTCTTAAAGATGAAGATGGAAGAGACCTCCTGAAGCAGGCTCCAAAAAAATGTCCTGTTATCATATATACATCGAAAGATGAGATGGAGATGTACGGGAAGACCTGGAATGATCTTAAAAAGCTCGGTGCGGACGACGTGGTCTATAAAGCCATGAATGTGGAAGACTCCATTTTCCTCAAGATCGAATCGTTCTTTAGCGAGAAACTCAAGTAATATAATTGAAAGCATCATTCATTAAAAATTACAGATGGACATGACTCTTGTCATCATCTTCCTTCTTTCGACAATCATCGTTTTCCTCATCTTTCTGCTTATCTGGCAGGGTCGAAAGACGGGAAGGGAAGGCGGGACGGCAGAGCTTCTTCTCTCCATGCAGGGTCAGATGGATGGTCTGAGAAGGCAGCTTTTCGACAGCTTGGCTGAAGCCTCCCGATCCTTCCGCGACATCAACAAAGCACTCATGGAACAGATCTCCAGCACTAGAACGGCTATGGACCAGAAACTCGATGCGACCACAAAGACTATGGACCACAAGTTGGAGGAAACCACCAGGGCTATGATGGATGTCCACAAGCAGCTGGGAGCTGTGGACGAAGCGGTCAAAAGGGTCTTCGATGTTGGAAAGGACATTGCCAGCCTTCAGGAGATTCTGAGTGCCCCGAAGTTGAGGGGAGGGATGGGAGAGCTCTTTCTCGAAGACCTTCTTGCCCAGATCATGCCTTCCTCCTATTACGAGCTCCAGCATACCTTCAGGAGCGGAGAAAAGGTGGATGCAGTCATCAAGGCCGGAGAGAAGATTGTACCCATTGATGCTAAATTTCCTCTGGAAAATTTCAGAAGGATGGCCTCCGAAACGGAATCCAGCCAGCAGGAGCGATACAGGAAAGATTTCCTCAAGGATATCAGGAAACATATTGAAAACATCTCTTCCAAATACATCCTTCCCGATGAGGGGACGTACGATTTCGCCCTGATGTACATCCCTGCCGAGAACGTTTATTACGAGACCATCATCCGAAGCGCTGAGCCTGGGAGCGAGAAAGGAGTGTTCGAATATTCCATCTCGAGAAGAGTCATTCCCGTCTCGCCAAACTCGTTCTATGCTTACCTACAGGTTATCCTCCTCGGATTAAGGGGGATGGAGATCGAGGTAAAGGCCAAAGAGATCCTCACAAAGATATCAGGATTGAGAACTCAGCTGAACAAATCGTTGGAAGATTTCAGAGTCCTCGGAAAGCATATTAGCAATTCCCAGAAGAGCTTCGACGAAGCTCAGAAGAAATTTGACAAGCTCGACTACGCCATCTCGTCCCTCCTTGAGCTCAGTGACTCCGACCAGAAGCGGCTAGATCCCGACCAATAGACAGGCAACCTGCCTCGGCTACTTTATTTTAGTGCGGAAAGCACTTCGACTGCCGTCTCGTAGCGCTCGGCTGGAGTGCTCACCTGGACTCCTTCTACAATGTTGCGAATGGCAAGGAGGCATTCCTGGGCGATTGCGATCCCCTCGCGTCTTGCCGCCTCTGAAGAACCTGCTTTCCTCATCCGCTCCATGATCTCGTGAGGGACCTGAGTGCCGGGCACCTCATTGTTCATGAACTCCGCATTCCTCAAACTTGTCAGAGGCCATATTCCGGCAAGTATCGGGATGCGAACATGGGAAATCATGTGGAGGAACGATTTAAGCATCTCAACATCGAAGACGGGCTGTGTGATGGCAAACTCCGCACCCGCACCCACCTTCCATTCCAAGCGGCTTATCTCCTTTTTCAGATCAATGGCACCCGGGTTGACGCCAACACCAATATGAAAGCCTGTGGGCTTTCCAATTGGATTTCCACCAAGGTCCAGGCCATGGTTGAGCCTGTAGACCATGTTGGTCAGGCCGATGGAGTCCACATCGAAAACCGCAGTCGCGTCAGGATAGGTTCCCAGCTTGGGAGGATCCCCGGTGATGATGAGGAGATTCCTGATTCCCATAGAGTAAGCCCCGAGCAGGTCTGACTGCATTCCGAGGAGATTCCTGTCCCGGCAGCAGTAATGCAGGATCGTTTCAATCCCAACCTCTCCCTCGATGATATAGGCAACAGACAAGGGACTCATCCTGGCGCTTGCCCGCGGTCCGTCCGGGATATTGATCGCATCAACGCCGGACTCCTTCAGGTAAACTGCGCCCTCAACAGCCTTCCTGGTATCACAGCCACGTGGAGGGACTATCTCAACGGCTTTGACAAATATTTTTTCTGTTATCTTCCTTGCAAGTTCTGACTTCTTTTCTTTAGCTATCACCTCGACATCCATTTTCTTCTCTATCGCGGCAGGTATGGCTACTGTCTTCCTCCTCGTCGGCTGTACCGCTTTCACTGCTCTCCTGATGGCGGCGATGTGCTGAGGTGTCGTCCCGCAGCATCCACCCACAACCTTCACTCCGTTGAGGATGAATCTCTTCGCATACTCTGCCATGTATTCCGGGGAGCAGAGGTAGATGTTTCTCCCCTCGACGTTCCTAGGTTTTCCCGCATTGGGTTGAGCAGAAAGCTTGGTCGCGGTTACCTTGCACATCTTCTCGATAGCCTGAAGCATGACCTGGGGACCGACACTGCAGTTCACACCCACGGCATCGACTCCCCAGCCATCGATTACCATAGTGAACTCTTCCGGAGGGACTCCTTCGAGGCTGTTCCCGTCGTCTTCCAGAGTCATCTGTGCGATGATGGGTAGGTCACAGAGATCCTTCACCGCTAGAATCGCCTGGTGCAACTCTTCGAGATCGTAAAACGTCTCTATGACGAATAGATCGACCCCTCCCTGAAGAAGTCCTTCTGCCTGCTCCCTGAAGAACTCTCTGGCTTCGTCAAACGAGGTGGGACCCCATGGTTCTATCCTGATCCCAAGAGGTCCTATAGAGCCGGCTACGAATATTTCTTCTCCCCCTTCCTTCCGGGCGATCTGCACTCCTTCGTAGTTAATCCGCGTTACGTACTTCTCCAATCCATGCTTGCCAAGCTTGACCCTGTTAGCGCCAAAGGTATTCGTCTCGATGACATCCACCCCCACCTTGATATATTCCCGGTGGACTTCCCTCACCAGATCCGGAGCGGACACATTAAGCTCATCGAAACATTTGTTGATGTAGATCCCCTTAGCATAGAGCTGCGTTCCCATCGCCCCGTCGAAGACGATGACATTCTCTTCCAGAAAATCTCTGAAGTTCGGTCTCATCATGCCTCCATAAACAAAAAACCCCTTCCCTGGACGAGAAGAGGTTTTTATTAGGACGTGAAAATAGGACTATTCCAGAACCCTTATGACGACCCTTCTGTTCTGATTTCTGCCTTCTTTTGTATTATTGTCAGCGATGGGCTTGCTTTCCCCATAGCTCACGATGCCAATGGCATGCAGCGGGATTCCATGCACCTCGTTCAGGTACTTTCTAACGGCATCCGATCTCTTTTCTCCAAGCTTCATATTGTAGTCTTCAGTGCCGATGCTGTCCGTATGACCCTGGATTTCCAGGTATAGAGCTTTGTTCTGCGCTTTAACCTTTCCAGCAAGATCATCGAGGATGTTCTTCGCCTGGTCTGAAAGTGTGGCCTGGTCGAAGCCAAACTTCACGGCGTCGTTGCTCAACGTTACTTCCCAGAGCAGTTTTCCTTTTGCCAGCTTCTCGGCCAGTTCAGCTTTGGTTAATGCTTCCTGCCCCTTCGCCATGGCACCATCTGTTTTGCCGTCAAGCCTCGTGATCTCTCCTTTGGTCTCTTCTCTCAGTTCCTTGATTCTCCTCTCATTGGCCTCCACACCATTCTGGACGGTCTGAATCTTATCATCCTGATCTTTGATTGTCGTCGTGAAGAGTTTCTTGGTGACGCATCCATTCAGGAGAGCAAGGATCATTGCCAGAACGGCAATCAGGTAAATTCTGGTAATCTTTAGCTTCATTTCCAGCTCCTCCTATATGTTAATGGTTAAAAACTTTGCAAGACTTTCAACCACCTTCTCTTGATGAACAATCCCACAAGCAATAGATTTCGCATTATTATCATACATAATCATTAAATAATCAAATATTTTTATACGAAAAATTTCCTGAGTTTCAATAATTGAGGAACGAAAATTGAGAAAAACTCCTCATTCTATGGTGTGGCTCATCAGTTTTCGAATCAATTGGCGTGGAGTTATTTCGTGTGACGCAACCAAGACCTCTCTATTTAGCCTTGGCGAGATAGCCTTTTCTTGTTCTGATGGTGAGACCCTCCCTGGTCGCCTCAAGCTTCAGCTTTCGATACTCTCCTTCCCAGAAGACCCTCCTAGGAGAATAAGCGATGATATACTGATGCCTGAGCTCGTACTCGATCTGCGCGCATGCTTCCTTGAGTTCGTCCGGGTCCTCAACCCGGAAGAGCAGCCCGCCTGTCTCTTGAGAAAATCTGGAGAGGATATCCACCTTCACCGGAACAGGTTCCTTTTTGCCCACGACCTTTTCGGGAAGATCGGCAAAGGCTATAGTATAGATTGGAATGTCCACTGCCTTTGCCATCACGATGGCCTGATCTATAGTAAGCCGGCTGAAGTTGTCCTCACCGTCGGATATAAGGATGATGGCCTTTCTTCCCTTGCTATTGTGGTCGACCAGTTCGGGCGTCACCGCAACGGCGTCGTGCAGTGCCGTCTGTCCGTACGCATAGATCGGTTGCAGGACAGACAGAAATTTCTCCTTGTCTTCGGTGAAATCAAGGACAAGCTCGGATTGACCATCGGCAAAGATATAAAGAGCGAATCGATCGTCCTTCCTCAAAGTGTTAACAAAGTACCTGATGGCTTCTTTGGCCTCTTCGATCCTGTCCAGGAGTCTCATGCTTCCGCTGACATCGAGGAGGAAGGCGACGCTGATCGGCTCATCGGTATCCACGATGAAATGGGTGATCTTCTGCGGCATGTAATCTTCAAAGAGCTTGAACTCCTCCTTTTTGAGGTTTGTCACGATCCTGCCCTTCTTATCCTTCACAATGGCCCGGAGAGTGACGAGCCTAACATCAGCCTTTTCCACATATCCCGTTTGGATAGTCTCTGTGTTTGCTTTCCTTTTATCCTGTGTTGGCTCGGAAGCACCAATCAGAAAGAAAGCAGCCATCAAGGCCGCAACAAGCAAAATTCCAAGCAGAAGTTTTTCTTTTCTTTTCATTTCGCTATTCTTCTCCATCAAGCGTTGATCTTCTCTCATACATGGATTCAATTATATCCTTGTATCGATCGTAAATGACGTTCCTCCTCACCTTCAGAGTAGGAGTCAGCTCACCCCTGTCTATTGTAAACTCTTCTCCCAGAAGGATAAACTTTCTGATCTTCTCGTAGCTCGCCAGTGATCTGGTCACGTTGAATATCTCTTTTCTAAAGAGGTCGATGAGCTTTTCATCATTGATGACCCGACCCGATCTCTCCAAGCTGATTCCCAACCGGGACGCTTCGTTTCCGAGCCTCTTGAAATCTGGAACGATCAGGGCAGAAATATAACTCCTGGAATCGCCAAAGACAACCACATTGTTGATCAGAGGCGAATTTTTCAGAAAGCCCTCGATACGCTGAGGGGCAATGTTCTTTCCGGAGGATGTCACGATGATGTCTTTTTTCCTCTCCCCGATGGTGAGGAAGCCATCCTCAATATATCCCGTGTCTCCTGTTTTGAACCAGCCTTCCTGAAATGCTTCGTCTGTGGCCTTCTCATTCCCGTAGTAACCCTTCATGACATTGGGGCCCCTGACCAGAATTTCCCCATCTTCTGATATCCTTACTTTGATTCTTTTCAGGATTCGGCCGACAGTTCCAAACCTCAGTGCTTCTGGAGCATTGATGGAAATAACCGGAGAGGTTTCAGTCAGCCCGTATCCCTCATAGATAGGCACTCCCAGAGCGAAGAAAAACATACCCAGCTCTGGTGAAAGGGGGGCACCTCCCGATATGAAGAATCGAAACCTCCCCCCGAGAGACCTGTGCAATTTTCTGAATGCCAGCCCACTGAAGATTGCGTACGGCATTGAAAGATAAAACGGTGGCCTCATTTTCTCAAGAAGGAACCTCCCTCTCGACGTCCCGATCTTCAGGCCCCATCCAAAGAGGACTCTCTTCAGGAAGAAGGAAGCGTGAATCCTCGAGAGGATTTTCCCCTGCATAACTTCTAAGATGCGGGGGACGACAACGGCGACGGTAGGCCTTACTTCCTTGAAGTCACTCTGGAGAGTCTCGTAGGAGGTGGCAAAAGCGATAGTAGCTCCTCTGGAAAGATAGACATAGCTTGCCATCCTCTCCATAACGTGGCTCAGCGGCAAAAGGGAAAGCCCCACATCTTCGGAACCAAAGTTCACCAGCCCAATGATATCCTCAACGTTGGAAAGGAAATTCCGGTGGCTCAGCATCACTCCCTTTGGAACGCCCGTTGTTCCTGAGGTATAGATAATGCTGGCTATCTCGTCCGGATCGATGGCAGACCTCCTCTTCTCCAATTCAATATACAGGCTGCTACCAAGAGAGCTCCCTTCCTGATATGCTTTTTCGATAGACTGATATCCTGCCGAAGGATCGGCATCTTCGAAAAGTATGATCCATCGAAGCCGGGGGAGCGATTCAAGGATCGATTTCATCTTCTTCACGTCTCTGGAACCGGCCAGGAAGAGTCCCGTTGCTTCGCTGTTTTCCAGAATGAAGTGCACCTGGTCCGCCGGTAGGACCGCATGCAGCGGGACCGTGATCGCACCACAGCTCATAATGGCATGATCGGTGATTACCCATTCCGGGCAATTCTCCGCGAGAATTGCGATCCTGTCTCTCTGTTGAACTCCAAGGGAAAGAAGCTTCAGTGCAAGATCTTCCACCTTCTGACAGAACTCCTGAGAGGATATCCCTTTCCAGGCTTCACCCCTCTTGCTTATGAGAACGATTTTCTGACCGAAATCCCTTTGGAGTTTCAAGGGTATCTCTGCGAGTGTCTTCAGAGGACTTGCCCCCTTTCCGAATCTTCGTTTCGTGCATATAATAAACTTTTTTAAAAAATCAAGAAAGAGGACTTTGACGATGCCGCATCTGCATTCTTGCAGCATCTATTGCGCTGGAGAGCTTCTTCAAGAGCTTTTTCCCTTGACAATTTTCGCAGATTAACTTATATAGATATATCTTTTTAACGGGCATAAGAACCATAGGCATTAAAGGAGATTATATTGAACAGTATAAAAATTTGTTTGGTCGCTTTTTCGTGGCTGGCTCTCTTCTTTTCCACCGCCTCCTTTGCCCAAGAAAAGAAACCATTCCCTGCCTATCTGGAATTTAGCTTCGGTCAGGGTGAGAACGCCGGTGTTTGGCCTTATGAGGTCACTGATACCTACGATACTAATATATCCTTTAAAGGGGTGGGAGCATCCACGAGCGATACAGAAATCGAAGAGATTTCACTGCAGATGGTCACGCTGGGATGGAAGTTTCCGAGAGATAAAGGAAAGATCATTGCCTCGTACTACGATTTTAAGGAGAATAACAGCGACACCGTCATCAATCACTCACTCATTATCAGCGATCAACTGGTCCCCGATGAATGGTATGATCCAAACTGGGATTATGATTATTCCGATGGAGTCGCCAATTATCTCATCAAGATGATAGATGATGATCTTGGAATGGAGACGAGGGTTGTCGATGCCGCCTTTTCTAAAGATTTTGGTAAAACGAGGAAAATCAGTGGATCGTGGAATACTGGATTGAGATGGATGAAGCATGAACAAACGGTTCCCATAGGATATTATTTTCCATATATCAGCCCTGATAGCCCCGACTCCTACATTCCCATCTTCAGCCCGACGCCTCTCCTGCTCAACCAGGAAAGTTCATCCGTCGGGATCAAGGGTGGAATTAAGCTTCTATACCACCTCTTTCGTAAGAGACTGGTTCTCTCCGCGGCTCTTGATGTATCCATGACCGTTGGCGAGAACGATCTTCCAACCCATTACATCACACGGATTAGAGATTCTTACGATGAGTCCTACAACATCATACGGACTTACGAGGATTTTCCATTTTCGGAAAAGCGTGACAAGACCTACTGGTTCGACATGGTCGACCTCAACGCAAAGGTCAGAATCGTCCAGGAGCTATATCTCTTTGTGGGTTATAAACTGGCTCACTTCCGCGATGTTTTTCTCAACCCGAATCTGATAGTACTTCCCACTCCGAAAGAAAATGCTCCATATGGTCTTTTCGTCTCTTATGTGTTAGATGATATTTCCTATGGAGTTCCTTACATCGGATTGTCTTACCAGTTCTGAGGCAAGGGGAATCGAGACAAGAGATCAAAAGCCGATGCTCATCATAGCTTACCTGCAGCATCGGCTTCCCGTGATGAGCGTCAACTTAGAATTTATAACCGATGCCGAAGTATAGCCCTGCGAAGTTCAGGTCCGGCTGGTTGTTCGTTGCAGCATCCCAGTTAGCATAGAGATCGACTCCAGCACCCGAATACCAATCCTTATCAGGAGCGAATCTCATCCGGTAGATGACGTTCTCCATCTTCGTGAATCTGTAGCCTATGAAGAGATTCAGCTTCTGTGCGATTGCCAGCTTGAAACCAGCATCGAAGTCATAGATGAGGAAGTTCTCATCCCTGTCTTCTCTCGACAATCTGAAAAGGAAGGGGCCCCACTCATCGCCGGCTTCCGGATCCCAGGCCTCCAGATCATTGTGGGAGATGTAGGTGGAATCAATCTTTCCCGGGATGAAAGAGACATCAAGGCCGCCATACATGGAAAAATAATTCGAGAAAGAGTAGCCTCCGGAGATCCCGACCCTGGGGCCTACCCCATCGGATGAAATAGTCTCCGAAACGACATCGAGAAGCACCTTTGCATCGGCTACCATCGGGTCGCCCAGATAATCCGTCTCGAAAGAATGCTCATATTTGAAACTTCTCAAACCGATTCTCCAGCTTCCGCTAAATTTCTGATCGAAGGAGAAGTTCCTGGAAAAATCAAGATCGATGAGGGTCGTCTCGATGCTGGCCATGCTGTCGACGGCATCGGCTCTTCCCGTGTCATAGAAAAAATCTGGATCGTAGAAGCCCTGACCGGAGTAATAGGGATGCACAAGAAGCTCGCCGATTATGTAACTGCGAGGATCGCCCGACCTGGAGAGAGAGGACCCTTCATCGTAATTCCAGTAGGAGACCATCAGGCTGCCGAGGTCCTCGCCGAAATCCCAGCCCATGGTCGCCCTTTCGGAAAATTTGCTTTCAAATGTGACATCCAGGACATCCCCGCCGCCGCGGGCATTGGCATCAATGACCCAGTCCTCATTCAACGTGGCGACATCGAAGCCCATTCCGGTGGGAGTAACCCACCATCCTTCGACCCTGAACGAAAACCCACCTTTGTCTTCCCTGTATCCGTACTGTGCCGTTGCCGAGGACAGAAAAGCTAAGCAGAGAAGAGCAAGCACCAACCATTTGGCAATCATCTTTTTCCTCATAGCCACCTCTCCTTCCATGAAAAAATTCCGGATTCAGTTAAAAAATCGCTGCCGGCTACCCGCTTATGGAGGAATGATCCTGGATGCCATCGGAAGCATCTTCGGCATTCGGCTGTTCATCTTCGGAAGTCGATATCTGCCAGTTGATTGCCTTGCATTCTTCGAGAAATTCACACCACCGGCATTCCTCCATCTTCTTCGAATCCTTGATGATTTTCCCGAAACATTCCTTCATATCGAACGATGATATTACATCAAGGTTTCATAAATATCAACGCATGACATTTGAAAATTTGGCTATTCTTATTTATACTTGAACTTCCACAGGCCATTTATGAGAAAAGCGCTCCTCATATTCTTATTCTTTCTAACCTTGTCCCTCACCTCTTCAAGCAATATGAATACCGCCGATGTGAAAAGTCAGATGAGATTCGGAGCCGAAATGGCCCGGAAAGGGAACTGGAGGGAAGCCATCTATCGCTGGGAAAAGGCCCTCGCATTAGAGCCTGAGAACTACCGGCTGCACAACAACCTAGCCGTCGCATGTGAAGCCCTTGGAAGATACGAGGAAGCGGAAAAGGAATACAGCAAAGCCCTGAGCCTGGGGAAAAATGACAAGATTGTGAAACAAAATTACAACCTCTTCATGAAATTCTATGCAGATTTTAAAACGACGGGAAAAGGATCTCATGAAAAAATGTCTCACGATGCTTCTCCCCCTGATGCTTTTCATCCTGACCCTGGCAATTAGTCCTTCTCTTGGAGAAGCCATCAAAGTCCAGGTGAAGATTCCGGTACCTCCGAAGATAAGCACGGATGGAGTCAAGAAGATACTCGTGGCCAGTTTCATCACCGGCACAAACATCGATTTCGACGTCAACCGTGAGATCGTCCGGCTCCTGAAGAGCGAGCTCCGGAAGAAGGGGAACTTCACAATCCTGGATGTACCACCGCCGAGCCTCCCCGAGCAGACTGTTGAGGAGATCAAGAACAATTACCAGTTCTGGAAGCACCTCGGAGAGGAGTACGATGCCAATCTCATCCTGTCAGGAACTATCGACTTTCATTCGGTCAACCGCTCCGGCTTCGTGAACAGAGACGACATCAACACTGTCACGGGGCAGAAGGTGCGGCGGACCGTTTACGCGGAGAGAGAGGAGTTCAAGATGGAATTCTCTCTCTTCTTCTTTAGAGGTTTGAACGGCGCCTTCCTCTATGAGGACAATTTCTCCGACAGCGCGATCTTCGAGGGGACATCGAACGATGCCCTTCAGGTCTTCTATGACTTCAACGACCGTATCAAAGATGAGATCGCGGGAATCGTCACACCTCAATCAAGGGAGGAGCAGCGATTTATCTTCTTCGAATGAACCGGGAGGTTCCCATGAAATCATGGTGGAGATCCTTGCTTTTCATGTCGGTCTTTGTTTTCATCTCTCTTGTTTTTCCAGATCCGATCCTCTCCTTTTACAAGAACAAGATCACCTATCAGAAGTTCGAATGGCATTACTACTCTTCCCCTCACTTCGACGTCTACTACTACCCGGAAGAAGAGGAGTTTCTTCAGGAGATGGTAGGCTACGCGGAGAGCGCCTACTTGCAGTTGAGCAAAAACCTCGACCACGAGATCAATTTCAAGATTCCCCTTATCTACTATAAGACTCATGCCGAATTCGAGCAGACCAACGTGATGATGCAGGAGATCCCGGAAGCAGTAGGAGCCTTTGCCGAACCGTTCCAGAACCGGGTCGTCATCCCGATCGATACGCCCAGAGACAGGATGTTTAAGGTCCTGACGCATGAGATAGTCCACATATTCGAATTCAGCATCTTTTACGAGGGGAACCTGGGGCGCGCCATCCGGTCCCAGCCTCCCCTCTGGCTCTTCGAAGGCCTGGCAAGCTACCTCGCGCAGGATGAAGACAACATGGACCGGATGATCATCCGGGATGCCGTCGTCAACAACATCATCCCGGAGATCGAAAAACTGAATGTCTTATCATTCCTGACTTACCGCTTCGGACACGCCATCTTCGACTTCATGGAGAAGAGCTTCGGGAAAGAGGGAGTGAGGACCTTCCTGTACGAATACAAGAAGGTCTTGCTCACCAACAACATTCAGAAGGCAATAAAAGAGTCCTTCGGGTTGGAGATGGACGAATTCAACAGGAGATTCCAGAAGTATCTGAGACAGAAATATTTCCCCATCCTTCTTGAAAAAAATGAACCAGGAGAGTACGGAAAAGAAATCGGTTTCAAGAAGCCCCAGGTTTTTACCTTCTCACCAACGATCTCTCCTTCCGGTGAGCTTGTCGCTGCCCTTGCCAACCCGAAAGAGGAACTCGATGTCGTCGTCATCTCTGCCAACGACGGCTCCCTCGTAAGGAATCTAACCAGGGGATTCACAAACAATTATGAGTACATCACCACGGAGGCGTTCTCGGGCAAGAAGGACCTTTCCTGGTCGCCGAAGGGAGACCTCGTTTCCTTTTTCGTCAGGAAGGAGAATTACCGTCCGCTGCTCGTCTACGATGCTCTGACTGGAGAGAAGGTTCACAACCTGAAGCTCGAAGTCGATATGGGGGCTTCCCCCTCTTTCTCTCCGGAGGGGAACCGGATTCTGTTCAGCGGGAACAGGAATGGGGTCTGGGATATCTTCCAGATCGATCTCGATACCAAAGAGACCAAGAATATCACCGATGATGAGTACTATGATTCGAATCCCTCCTACTCCAGTGATGGCAGGAAGATCCTCTACAACCGGAGAGTCGGAGAGAACGAGAAAATCTTTCTCCTTGACATGGACGACCCGACGAGAAAGACTCAACTGACAATCGGGCCGGGGAATGACATCCAGCCATCCTTCTCCAGGAACGGAAAACTTGTTTTTTTCTCTTCGGATCGAACCGCGAACGGCATCTTCAACGTTTACTCTCTAAACCTCGATACGGGAGAGATGCAAAGGCACACCGACCTTCTTGGCGGCGCCTTCACGCCTGTCCAGATCGCCGACCAGGAGGGAAAGGAAGCGCTCACGTTCGCGGCTCTCTTCCGCGGGACGTTCCGTCTCTACAGGATGGAGATCAAGGAACCCGTGGAGATCATCCAGCAGGAAGAAAAGCCAAGCACCACCATTGAAGAAGAAATGTTCAAGCCACCTTTATCGCTCAGCCTCGATGAAGAGAAAAAGAGCCGATACAGGCGACTGAAGTGGGATGTTGAGGCTCCGGAGATAACGGTCGGCGTTGCAAACGATGGAAGCATCCTGAGTAATGCCGATGTCATCTTCACTGATCTCCTCGGGGACCACAGGATCCGAGCACGGTTCTATTCGATCCGGGATTTCTCCAATCTTGATGTTCTCTATCTTAATCTGAAGCATCGGTTCGACTATGCCTTCCGTGTCTTTGATTTCCATGATTTCTTTGTCCTGTCGGATTACACTGGGTTGTACCGGGTCGAGTCCCGCGTATCTGCCGCTCATGGAATCATCCAGTGGCCCTTCAACCGATACTACCGCGTGGAAGGGTTCGGCGGCGTCATCTACCGAAGTCAGATCTACCCCACCCGGGATCCCATGACTGACGAAGTCAATCTGAACAAGTTCTCGGAGACTTTCCCCATAGTCGGATTCAGCTTCAATGGAGACACGACCCGCTTCAAGGAATTCGGCGCTTATCACGGGAAGCGATTCGAGGTCTCCGCAACATATGCGCCTGCGATGGGAGATGCGCGTTCCTTTAAAGAATATTCCATCGATTTCAGGAGCTATGCCCACATCACCTCACGCTCGCTTTTTGCCTGGCGCCTTGCCGGAATAGTCAGCGATGGGGATGGAGCAAACGTTTATGGAGTGGGGGGGTTGAACCAGATCCGGGGTTACGATTTCAGGGAGTTCTTTGGAACAAGAATCGCTTTCACAAATTTTGAGTTTAGATTTCCCCTCATCGATGAGCTGAAATTCCCCTTTGGAGCGATCCGATCCATCCGTGGCGTCGTCTTCGCCGACATCGGAACCGCCTGGTTCAAGGACGGCTGGATCTACGATCATGAAACGTTCATGTACAGAAAGTTCGATTTTTACGATAGCGAGGAGAAGAGGCTTGTAGATGGTCATGCTTCCTACGGACTGGGGTTCAATTTCTTCTTCCTGGGCCCACTGCAGTTTAACTGGATGTTCTCCAAGAGGACGGATATCAAATCGTCGGAGTCGGGTTTCCGCACCGATTTCTACATCGCATACGAATTCTAACTGATCGTGGTCTTGTTCATAGCATCCTGACGCAGCATAAGCTCAATATTCCTGAAAACTACAATAATTGAGGAATGAAAATTCAGGAATCTTTCATGTTATCAGATGGTGAGGAAGCGGCGAATGGAGAGAAAGCTTCCCGCCAGCCCGATGGCCATTCCAGACACAACGACGAGCAGAAACTGGGGAAGGGTGATGAATGTGGATGTAAAGAACCCCAGGAGGATGCTGTAGCTCTCTCTGGAGTAAGCGATGAAGAACCAGTATGTTCCATAAAGAGCAGCTACTGATAGGAAGGCGGCAATCAATCCCTGAAGAACTCCCTCGGCAAGGAAGGGTCCCCTGATGAAGCTATTGGTCGCTCCCACCAGTCGCATGATCTCTATCTCATCCCTGCGGGAATAGACGTTGAGCCTGATGACACTTGATATGGTAAAGGCAGCCGCGAAATAGAGGATTCCTCCGAGGAGGATGCCTCCGCCCTTCATAAGATTCAGATAGGAACCCAGTTTCTTTATCCATTCCCTGTCGCACTGTATGTCCTCGATACCATCTAACCGGGAGAACTTCCTGATAAAACTGGATATTGTGTCCTCGGAGTTCCCGGTCTCTGACAAGGCAACCTCGAAAGAAGCCGGTATGGGATTGTCTTCAAGTTCCTCGGGAATATCCTTCAGGTCAGGGAAATCCTTTTTGAACCTCTGCAGGGCTTCAGGCTTTGGGATGAACTGAAATGATTTTACGATACCATCCTCTTCCAGCAAGAGAGCGATCTCTTCCCTCTCGGAATCCGAGATATCGTCCTTCAGATAGATGTCGATCTGCGCTTTTTCCGAGAGAGCGTTGAAGAAGAGTGTGGCGTTCGCCATGAGTAGGAGAAAGATCCCTATTATATAAAGGGAGATGGCGATGGTGGCGATCGAGATGGAATTTACACCTTTCGCATACCATAGGTTGTAAATGGACTCAGAAATAAAGTACTTCAAGTTCTCGAGATATTTCAAATTGCAACCTTTCTATCCTCGAGGATCCGTCCCTTCTCGATCAGAATGGCACGCTTGTTCATCCGCCGGACCAGGTCTCTGTCATGCGTAGCCACGATGATCGTAGTTCCCCGCGCATTGATATCTTTGAATAGCTGCATGATCTCCAGGGCAAGGTCTGGATCGAGATTCCCGGTCGGTTCATCGGCAAGGAGGATCATGGGCTCATTGGCGATGGCCCGCGCTATGGCAACTCTCTGTTGTTCCCCGCCCGATAGCATCTTGGGATACTGATGAAGGCGATGATTGAGCCCGACGATACGCAGCGCGTTATAAGCCTTCCTCCTCATCTCCTTGCTCGATATCCCCAGTATTCTCAAGACATAGGAGACATTATCCAGGACGTCCTTTCTTTCGATGAGCTTGAAGTCCTGAAAGACTACCCCGATGGTCCTTCGAATGTACGGGATCCTGGAGTCAGGGATGGCGGTCACATTTTTCCCGTCAACCAGGATCTGCCCTTCCGTGGGAGTTTCCCCTCTGAAGATCAATCGCAGAAGCGTCGTCTTTCCTGCCCCGCTCGGACCAGTGATGAAGACGAACTCCCCTTTCTCCACGGAGAAGGTTACATCGTTGAGCGCGCCGATGTGTGGTCCGTATCTCTTGGAAACATGATGAAAGCTAATCATTCAAAGCTCGTCTCATGAATTCCATTTTCAGAAGTGAAGGGAGAGTTTAGCCGTAAGCGAATCGACGCCCCCGCCCCTGTCATACTCTGCCACGATGGCCACGATCCCAAACGTAAATCTGGCGCCGGCAAAGTATCTTCCCATGATGAACGATTCATCGAGAGGCACCGCTGGCGTGAACGGAAGATCAGCCGCTTCCGAGCGAACGGAGAGAAGACCTGCACCTGCATAGGGAGTGAAGAAGGTAAATCCCTTGCTTATGGAGAGATCGATCCCTTTGGTGTTCATTTCAAGATGATCCACCCCGTTCAACCTCGTGTATGCGGCTCTCGCGGCGAGTGCCGGAGTGACGGTTCCCCCTTTCAGGAAAGCCCATTTCACTTCCGCCCCCTGAATCTTCACATTGCTGTCCGGAACCATTGCGTAAAATGCGCCAATATCTATCTGCTTCGGCAGACCAACGCGGACCTGCAGAGCCGGCACTATAAGATAAGAGGAGACGTCCGTCTCCTGAGTGGCAGAGCTCCAGTAATCTGAATCTTCTGTGATATTGATCCCGCGGACTTGAATAGAGATATCGACGCCGGGAACGCCGAGACCCTCTGCAGGAGCAAGGGGGAAGTAGCTGATGGCAAATCCTATTTCTTCGCTCAACTTCCTGAAACCATCTTCCGTGAAATCCTCCGTGATCTCGATGTCAACGCCTGCAAGTGCGGACGAAACACCAAGAATTAAAATGAGAGCAAGATTCCATACGATCGATCTTTTCAAGGTCATCTCCTCCTTTTTCTCTCTATTACTTTCAGGGCAGCCTCTTCGATATCTTTCGGCATCAGATGAAAATGTGCTAATAGCTCCTCCGGCTTACCCGAAAAGCCAAACTGATCATGAACGCCGATCATCTCGATGGGAACAGGACATTCCTTCGACACGCGGGAGGCCACCAAGCTTCCAAGACCGCCGATGACGGAATGTTCTTCTGCGGTCACGATGCATCCAGTCTCCCTCGCTGCTTTTACGATCTCTTCTATATCGAGCGGTTTTATGGTGGAGACGTTGATGACCCGGGCGGAGATCCCATTCACCTTCAACAGCTCCGCTGCGAGAAGTGAGTGATATACCATGAGGCCCGTGCCAAGGAGTGAAACATCCTCGCCCTCCTGAAGGCGTCTTGCTTTTCCTATCTTGAAGTGGTAGCTCTCGTCGAAGAGGACCGGAAACTTCTCCCTTGAGAGGCGCATATAGACGGGACCGTCATGTTCTGCAATTGCCTTCACCGCCTTCTTTGTTTCCGCGGCATCGGCCGGACAGATGACGGTCATGTGGGGAAGCACGCTCATGAGCGCAAAATCTTCGCACCCCTGATGAGAGGCGCCATCCTCTCCGACTGTGATCCCTCCATGGCTTGCTACCAGTTTAACGTTATGATGCGAGAGACAAACCGATTGCCTGATCTGAATCCATGGAATGCCTGAAAGGAAAACGACGAACGAAGTTGCGAAGGGGATCAGCCCCGAAGCTGCCAGCCCGGCAGCCGTCGAAACCATGTCCTGTTCATGGAGCCCGAGCTGTATGAACCTATCTGGAAAAGTCTCTTTAAACCTGTGCGTCCTCGTCGATTCTGCCAGATCGGCATCGATGACGACGATCTTTTTGTTTTCCTTCCCCAGTTCGACAATAGCTTCACCAAAGGCGTCCCTCGTCCCCGCCATCTTCATCGTATTCGCACTGCCACTCATCCGCCGAGTTCCTCCAAAGCCTTGCGGAGCTGTTCATCGTCTGGAGCCTTGCCGTGAAACTCTACGTTGTTCTCCATAAAGGATACCCCCTTCCCTTTGACCGTCTTCGCAATGATGATGCTCGGTTGACCCTTTACGCTCTCCACTTCATTCAGGGCGTTCATGATGGAGTCAATATCATGTCCGTCGATGACGATGACGTTCCATCCAAAAGCCTTCCACTTGTCCGCCAGAGGTTCAAGCGCCATGATCATTTCGGTATTGCCGCCGATCTGGAGCATGTTCCTGTCAAGGATTGCGCAGAGATTATCGAGCCTGTAATGGGCAGCCGCCATGGCCGCTTCCCAGACCTGCCCCTCCTGAATCTCGCCATCCCCCATCAGGATGTAGACTCTCGCCGGGATCCCCTGGATCCTCAACCCATGAGCCAGTCCGTTGGCAACGGAGAGCCCCTGGCCCAACCCACCCGAGGAGATGTCGATGAAGGGAAGATAGGAACGTTCGGGATGCCCTTGAAGTTCCGATCCGAATTTTCTGAAGCTGATGAGCCTCTCTTCCGGGATGTATCCCGCTCTTGAAAGAATCGAATAGTAGGCGGGCGAAGCATGCCCCTTGGACATAATGAACCGATCTCTGCCATGCAGAGATAGATTCTTCGGATCATGTCTCATTTTCTTGAGGAAGAGGACGGTTAGAATGTCGATCGCTGACAGAGAGCCGCCCGGATGTCCGCTCCCCGCTTTATGCGTCATCCTGACGATATCAATCCGGCATTGCCGCGCGATTTCCTTGAGTTTCTGAATCTCTTCTTCGTGGAGTCTCATCTCCGGCATTTGCAATCACATCTCTCCTTTAAAATGTCACTAATTCTATACCGCAAGGGATTCCCTTTCAACCATAATTCTTGCACCTCCTACTATTGTTCCCAGTAATCTTCTTCCCAGCTTTTGAGAGTTTCTCGATTTCTCCTCTTCTTTCGCAGGTAGCCAAGAAGGAACAGGAGAGTGATACCGATCCAGAGGGTGATGGAAGAGGTGGCAATAGGGATCCACCTGTACCAGAGTGTTGTCCTGCTAATCCATCTCCTCTCGACACCTCTGAGATCTGCTCCGATGATGGCAGCAAAGGCAGAGTCGAAGTCGTTTCCTTTCTGCATCTCGGCAATCAGGAGCGAGATGGAATATTCTCCATAGTTCTCGGAAAGATAAGATAAAAATGAAAAGGATTCAACATAGGCCTTTTTTGCTTCATAGCGGTCTTCCGGGAAGCTTCCTCTGAGTGCATCCAGAGGTATGTATGTACCAGTGATAAGCGATGAAACGAGTTCGTAATGATCTCGCATCCCCCAGCGCCTGGCCTGGAGCATCGCCACTCCCTCGTCGAACCATCGGGGAACAAAGATCCCGCTCTCTTTCATCGAATGGTATAGATAGATATGGCTCAGTTCATGGGCAAAGACGGAAACGGCATCCATGTCGGGGTAGAACCCAAGCCTCTCAACGATTATTGCCATGAGCCTCTCCGACGGATAGGCTTTCCCAGCTGCCCAATCCGGTTCATATCCGATGGGAACCGACTTTCGGGACTCTTCCGATTCCGATAGAACGAGAAGCGTAACTTTCCCATCGAGCCTAATTCTAAAATCTTCCTCGAATCGGGGGAAGATCCCTGCCGAAGCACCCAGAATGATTGATGAGATCCTTCCCGATTTCGCCGTATCGAAGTAAATGTTCATGTACCGATTCTGCAACGCATTGAAAGATCTCAATTCCGGAGAGTTCTCTTCATGTTTCGAATAAGCCGGGATAGGAAAAATCAGGAAGAAGGCCGGGATGAGGATGCAAAAGATTCTGCCTGGCTTCATAAATCTGTAGAACCAACTCAACTCGACTTGCTGATGGATGCTTTTTCCATGACTTTCACAGGAACCTTGTTCATCGGAATTATAACATTCCCCTTTTCTCTTTCACCCAGAGAGATCTTCATTAAATTGCATCACTTCTCAGGTTACTGATGATCGTGCGATCGGCTTTTTCCATGCAAGAAGAACAATCGCCTGTTGGCTGCGTATATTAAGTCATAAAATGGAGGTTGAAAACTGCAATATTGAGTTTGATAAATTCGCATGTGAATGTTACCCTATAAGAACTAAAGAGATAGTGGAGATTTTCTAAAACAATTTTTATCAAGCGATCACCGGAATGGAGGAATGGCTATGGGATTCTTAAGATCAAGAGAAGTCGATCTTTTCAAACTGCTGATTTTCGTTATTCTAGTCTGTTCTGGAACTCTCACCTTTAATACTATCCTGGCGGATGAAGCGCAAGAAGCAGCAACGAAAGAGGGAATATTGAGCCTCATTGAAAAACTGAAAAAGATGGAAATCGATACTTTGAAAGTGGCCAGACTCGAGAATTTCTCCTTCAAGAAAGATAGAGTTGAGTGGAAATTCGAATCGGGATACATCTGCCTGACCAAACCGATCCCTGAGATTCCCAGGGCGGGGGGAGCCTTCTTCATCGGTCAGGGAAGGATGATCTTCGAACCTCCTGGAAAGATAGAGAAGGAAGAGATCAAAAATTACACTGACAAGGAGACTTTCAACGAACCCTTCAAGGAACTCTTCATCCGATTCAACGATGATACCCGGCAGATTTTCGAGCCGCTGATGAAAGATGCCAGCAGTGATGAGGGGAAAAAGGCAGCGGAGAAGTTCAAGAATCGCCAGCAGGCTCTCTACGACCTCCTCTTCAACTTGGAGTTCCCGGCCATAGAGGACTATTACTCCGAAGTTCCAAGGAACGCTTACCTGTTTGCGGAAACAGAAGTCGAGAAGCTGGGACTCATCGGCTTCGTTTACTCCCCCGCGGGTGTCTTAGAAGGTGCTGAAGAGATAATGCTTATCAAGAGAAAAAAGCTGGGCTTCGGTGCAACTACCTTTGAAAATATAATCACGGCTTTCAACAAGAAAGAAGATTATGAAAAGGGGATAGACCTCGATCGAGAAGACATCAATCTCTATAATGTGACTCATTACGACATGGACTTCACAATTGAACCGGGAAACCTGATATTCAACGCAAAGGTCTCCATGCGTTTCACGCCCCTCGTGGATAAGCTGTCTGTCATCCAGATCCCACTTGGCGCGGACTTCGATCCGGACCGACACGACAAACAGATCCAGATCAATAAGATCACAGATGAAACAGGAAAAGATCTTCCCTTCATCTATAAGAACTTCACAGTCCTGATTCAACTTCCCGGAACGCTGAATAAAAATGATGTGGCCGTGCTGAATTTTGATTACAAGGGGGATTTTTTGAGACCCGATCCTCCAGTTTCTCCTCCCCCTGGATACAGGCTTGATCCTTCTCTGGAGTTTCTTCCTGAAGGGGAATCCACGTTCAGGCTGTTGAACACCTATCCCTGGTTCCCCCAGTACGGCTATCTGAAAAGGTACAGCTTCGATATGACTATCCGGGTTCCAAAGCCTTTCATTGCTATCGCTTCGGGAACAACCTTGAAGCGCTGGACGGAAGGGCCCTATAATTGCCTCCACACGAAGGAGGATAAGCCGGTCGCCCTCGCCAGTGTCCTCTTCGGCAAATACATAACGATCAAGGACGATTCGAAGAGGCCTGTCATATACGTCCATTCCCTCTTCAAGCAACAGAAACAGGCACAGGGCATTCTGGAGGAATCGAGAATTATCGTGACGGAATACGAAAAATATCTGGGTTCCTTCCCATACGATGAACTGGACATTGCCCAGATGGGTTTCGGCTATGGTTTCGGTCAGGCCCCTCCGGGGCTCGTTCAGCTAACCGGGGAAGCTTTCCTGGGAGACAACGAGTTGGAGGCCATTCCCTGGAGAATCGGTGGCAAGCCGGGTTTCCGTGCCGGATTCCTCTCTCACGAGATCGGTCACGAATGGTGGGGCCATGTTGTGAGCTGGAAGAACTATCACGAGCAGTGGCTCAGCGAGAGCTTCACCGAATACATGGCGGGGCTCTATCTGGAAGCTTCGAAGGGAACCAAAGAGTTCGAATATAAACTGAACAACTGGAAGGAAATGTCCTATATGCGAAAAAATATCGGTCCAATCTGGTTGGGCTACAGGGATCAGAATGGAGCCATGATCTCTCTCTACTTCAAAGGACCCTATGTCCTTCACATGCTCAGGATGGCCTTATGCAAGGTGTACGGACCGGAAGAAGGAAACAGGCTCTTCTTCGAAAGCTTGAAGAGATTCTGCGAACAGTTCCGCGACCAGAATACCGTCACAAAGGATTATCAGCAGATCCTGAGAGAGACAACCAAGGCGAACTGGGACTGGTTCTTCGATCAGTGGTTCCGCGAAGCAGGTTTTCCCGAATTAAAATATTCCTACATATCCAGGCAGACGGAAGATGGAAAGTATCTCGTCGAGGTCAAGATCAAGCAAACTGATAAGGAACATCTCAAGAGGATGCTCATCCCGATCTTCTTCCACTTTCCTGGAAATGAACTGGGCAGAAAAGATGTCCTGATGGAACAAACGGAAGAGGCTGTCTTCAGATTCAAGTACTCCAAGAATCCTGAGAATGTGACGATCGATGATGCCAAAGAGCTCCTTGCCGCTGCTTCCTGGGGTGAGTGATTTTCAGAATTGTGGTATCAGGCAGAGAGGGCTACCTGTCCTTTTCACGAGAGATGCCATAGATCTCCATCTTCTTGTAAAGGTTGGAGCGCTGCATCCCAATCTCCTTGGCCGTTCTGGCGATGTTCCAGTTGTTTTCCCTGAGTTTCGCCACGAGGAATGCCCGCTCCGAAACATCTTTAAAATCCTTAAGCGTCTTTGCGGACTCGAGGGATAGCCTCTCCGGTGCTGTTTTGATGAGGATCTCTTCGGTAATGTCATCCGCATCGATAACATTTCGCGTCTTCATGATGATGAGCCGTTCGATGCTGCTTTTCAGTTCCCTGATATTGCCCCGCCAGGGAAGTTCCATCAATGCCTTCATTGCTTCCTGTGTGATCTCCTTGACCTTATAGTTGTTCTCACTGCAGAAATTCTCCATGAAGTAATTGACGAGAGGAGGGATGTCATCGCTTCGCTCCCTGAGAGGAGGACAATGGATCGGGACGACGTTCAGCCGGAAGTAGAGATCCTCGCGGAAGGTTCCCTTCTCGATCTCTCTCGGAAGGTCTTTGTTGGTTGCCGCGATCACCCGTACGTCGACGTTGAAGCTCCGCGCCGAACCGACAGGCTCAACCTCCCCGTCCTGGAGGACCCGCAGGACCTTAGATTGCGTTTTCAGAGTCATGTCCCCCACCTCGTCGAGAAAGATGGTCCCGCCATCTGCCTGAACGAACTTTCCTATCTGCTCCCTGTGAGCACCCGTAAAGGCTCCCTTCTCATGCCCGAAGAGCTCGCTCTCTATCAGTTCCTCGGGAATGGCGGCACAGTTGACCTTGATGAAATCCCTGTCCTGCCTTGAGCTCTGCCTGTGGATTGTCCTTGCAACAAGCTCCTTCCCTGTGCCGCTCTCACCGGTTATAAGGACAGTTGCATTCGTCCCCGCTACCTTTGCGATGTCTTCCTTGAGCCTCTTCATGGCACCGCTTTCGCCTATCATCCGGAACCTGTTCTCTTCGTGTTTTTTTAAAGTGATGTTTTCTTCCTTCAATCTCTTCTGCTGGATGGCATGCTTGATGATGAGAAGGACTCTTTCCCTCTCAAGCGGTTTTTCCATGAAATCGTAGGCTCCTATCTTCGTCGCTTCAACGGCAGCCGCAATAGTTCCGTGCCCGGAGATCATGACAACGGGGATGAGTGGATGTGATCTTCTGAGCTGAGTCAGGACCTCCATACCATCCATCCTCGGCATTTTGATGTCGAGGAGGATCAGATCCGGATTTTCCTTCACCCTCTCCAGCCCTTCCATCCCATTCCTGGCAGCGATGAACTGATACCCCTCATACTCGAGAATCATCCTGAGCGAGGACAGGATGTCATCCTCATCGTCCACCACAAGAACTTTCCCTTTCGCCTTTCCCAGGGAACACCTCCCGGTTCTCAGTTATTCTAAGTAATTTTATAAGGAGCTGCTTACCTAGAGGGCCTCAGGAAGATCATGTGGGAAGTTCCATCCTGGAGGATGATCTGAAACTTTACAACATCATCTTTGCCAACCTTCCTGATCTCCCTGTTGAAGTCAGAAACATTCTTCACACGGACCTCATTCACTTCCGAGATGACCTGCCCTTCCTGGATGCCTTCGTCCGCGGCATCGCTGAACTTCTTCACGTCAACGATGACGACACCCTGGACCCTCTCATCAATTTCAAAATAGTACCTGTTCTCAGAGGTAAGATTATCCACCGCGATGCCAAAGCGATCATAAGAATCACTCTCTTCTTCTTTTTCAGGATATTCTTCTCCCTTCTCCGCGGAAATTGTTTCTCTCTCGCCAAGTTTTACTTCAAGGGTCATCCCCTTCCCATCCCGGAAGATCTCGAGTTTCACTCTGTCACCGGCCGATCTCGAAGAGATCTCAGAAACTAGGTCCTGACTTTCCTTGATCTCTTTTCCATCGACACTCAGGATAATGTCCCCTTTTCTGATGCCAGCCTTATCTCCAGGCAACCCTGGCTGGACTGCATCTACAAAGGCACCTTTTCTCGATCCAAGTTTGTAGTAATCCTGGATCTTCTCATCGACACTTCGGACGACCACACCAAGATAGCCGCGGGAAACTTTCCCTTTTGCCTTGAGCTGATCGAGAATCGCTTTCACCTGATTTATCGGAATGGCAAAACCTATCCCCTCTGCAAGGTTACCACGATATATGGCAGTATTGATGCCGATAACCTCGCCTCTTGCGTTGAGGAGAGGCCCACCAGAGTTCCCTAAATTAATGGCAGCATCTGTCTGAATAAACGTCGCCAGGGGGCTATCGCTCATCATCATCAAGTTCCTTCTTCCCTTGGCACTTACCACCCCTACCGTTACTGTATGCTTGAGCATGTATGGATTGCCGATAGCCGCCACCCATTCCCCCACTCTAATCTTATCCGAGTCTCCGAGAGGAAGGACAGGAAGAGCTCTCCTGGGCTCGATCTTAATCAATGCGACATCGATCTCAGGGTCGCTGCCGATCAGCTTGGCCTCATACTTTTCATCGTTCTCCATGGTGACCTCGATCCTTGTAGCGTGCTCGGTGACGTGATTGTTGGTCAGGATGTAGCCATCCGGACTGATGACGAATCCAGAGCCGCCTCCATCCTCATGTTCGAACTCTTCCTGCCTAGGAGACCTTCGCCGGTAATGTTGGCGTTGCTCTTCTCTTCTATCCTGTCTTTCAGGCATCCCAAAGAATCTCCAAATGAAGTCATCTAAGGGAAAGTAACGCTCATCGATCACCCGTTTCTTGGAGTACTTTATGACGCTCACGACAGCAGGATTGGCCTTTTCGGCGATATCCGCAAAGCTTGGAGCCTGAATGGCCATATCCGGAGCCGTCGAATAGAGCTTACTTTCAGCCGAAGCTACCGGGATCCTGTTCACCATGCCATTGATGACCATTCCAAAAATTATGGATACGCCCACAATCAACAGAAGCAATATAAATTGAAATCTCTTGTTCATTCCTGATCCTCCGAAGTTAGAGTAAAGATAATAATCAAGCCTCGAGGGCTTCCTTGATGGATTGTTTCAATTTCACCACATCCACTGGCTTATGGAATATTTTTGCCACGCCCAGAACTTCCGCTCTCCGTATGATCTCATCGGTCAGATAGGCGGAAATCAGTATGACTTTGGGAAGGAACTTCATCTTTCTCATCTCGACTAGAAGCGTAAGCCCATCCATGACTGGCATCTTGTAATCGAGGATGACAAGCCCGGCCGATCTGAATTTCTCAAGGTCCCTGAGGACCTCTGTCCCATTTTCCGCAGTCATGGCTATATACCCACATCTTCTGAGAAGCTTCCTGTAAGTATCAAGGACGGAAGGGTCATCATCAACTACGAGAATTCTCTGGTTTTCCATAGCTGCATATAAATCGCAAAACTTATACCATTTTTATGTTAGCGGTATTTTATATATCTTTTTTATCATCAATTAGTTATAAAATGCCCCCAGCCGATAGAATCCGGACAGTGCCTTTTTGACACAGATCTCAGCTTCTGCCTTCTTTTTCATATTCCCTCAATTTACGATACAGGGTCCTGAGTCCCATTCCCAGCATCTCTGCGGCGCGTGTCCTGTTCCCACCGGCCTTCTCAACCGCCTTGAGTATGGCTTCTTTTTCTACCTCCCGTATCGTTTTGGTCATTCTCATCTCCTCCAGTTCCTTGATTCCCTTTCTTCTGTAATCTTCCGGAAGGTCTTCAAAGCCGATCTCATGCTTATCGGTCATGACGACCAGACTTTCAATGAGATTTTTAAGTTCCCTGACATTCCCCTCCCACTCGTGCTCCATCAGGGCCAGCATCACGTCTGAACTGACCTTCACTATCTCCGATCTCGTGTTTTCTTCGGAAAACTTCTTGAGGAAATGGTTGACGAGAAGGGGGATGTCTTCCTTCCTCTCTCTCAGAGGAGGGATCTTGATGGTTACTACCTTGAGACGATAGTAGAGGTCTTCCCGGAATGTTCCATCTGCAACCATTCTTTCTAGATCGATTTTCGTCGCCGCGATAATTCTTGTGTCGATTTTGATCGTCTCAGCGCCGCCTACCCTCATGAATTCCTTCTCTTCGAGGGCTCTCAGCAGTTTGACCTGGATCTCCATTGGAAGCGAATCCACCTCGTCGAGGAAGAGCGTCCCTCTGTCCGTCAACTCGAATTTTCCGATCTTCCTACCGATGGCTCCTGTGAAAGAACCTTTCTCATGCCCGAAGAGTTCGCTTTCAAGAATCTCTAAAGGAATGGCAGCGCAGTTGAGGGCCAGAAAGCGTTCACCTCTCCTGGGAGAGTTCTCGTGAATGGCATTGGCGATGAGTTCCTTCCCCGTTCCACTCTCTCCAATGATAAGAACGCTGCTCCTCGTGGGGGCAACCATCTTGATCTGCCTGAAGACATCCCTCATCGGAGTCGATTTTCCGATAATATTCTCAAAGGTAAACTCCCCCAGTCTTTCTTTGAGCTCTTCCACCTTCCTCTCGAGAAGCTTCTTCTCTACGATGGCACCGACTCTCTTTCTCAATTCGAAGAGATCAATCGGCTTCTGAAGATAATCTTCCGCTCCCTTCTTCATCGCCTCGACGGCAGATTCTATCCTGGCATGCCCTGTTATCATGAGAACGGCGATGCTGGCATTGTACTTTTTGATCTCCCTGAGAAGGTCCATCCCATCCATATCCGGCATGATGAGATCCGTTATGACAAGGAAGACGTTTTCCCCTTTCCTGAGATAATCGAGCGCTTCTGCAGAACGTGAAAAGTCCTTCACATGATACCCCGTCTTTCTCAGGGCGCGTGCCATGGTCTCCCTATTGGAATCCTCGTCCTCGACAAGAATTATTTTTGCCTCTTCTCTCACAGATTTCACCCCACATCACCTTCTTGAATGATCGAGCATTTTGAGGAAGTCATCCTCGGAGATGGTTTTGACTCCCAGCTTTCTTGCCTTATCAAGCTTGGAACCGGCCTCCTTTCCTACGAGCAGAAAGTTTGCCTGCTTGCTTATGGAAGAAGAGACTCTGCCTCCGAGCGATTCAATTATCTCCGTCGCTTCTTCTCTAGTGTATTTATCAAGAGTTCCTGTCAGGACAAAGGTCTTGCCCTCGAAGACCGATGCCACTGCTTGCTTTTCCAGTTTCTCTTCCACCTTAAGACCTGCTTTCTTCAACCTTCTGATCAGGTCAATGTTACTCTTCTGAGAGAAAAAGATTCTGATGGATTGAGCCATCTTCGGTCCGATCTCTCTTATGCTCTGAAGTTCTTCCTCCACGGCTCCGGCAAGGAGATCGATTGATGGATATTTCATTGCCAGAATCTTGGCTCCCCTCTCTCCCACAAGCCGTATCCCGAGGGCAAAGATCAGTTTGTGTAGAGATTTAGATTTGCTCTTTTCTATTTGCTCCATGAGGTTTTCTGCTGATTTCTGTCCCATCCTTTTGAGCCCCGCGATCTCTTCTTTCTTCAGGCTGTAAATGGAGGAGATGTCCTTGATCATCCCATTCTCAATAAGCTGATCCACAAGGGCTTCGCCCAGCCCCTCGATGTCCATCGCTCCTCTCGACGCGTAGTGGAGAACGCTTTCCCTCAGCCTGGCGGGACAGCTTGCTCCTGTGCATCGGGCGATTGCCTCTCCTTCAGGTCTGAAGATCTGGCTTCCACAGACGGGACACTTCATCGGCATGTGAAACATACGGGCGTTTTTAGGCCTTTTGCTCTCTATGACCCTCACCACCTTCGGGATGACGTCTCCCCCCTTCTCTATGATGACCGTGTCACCGATTCTAATATCTTTTCTCCTGATCTCGTCTTCGTTATGAAGCGTGGCTCTCGAAATGAGGGACCCGGCAACGGCAACCGGCTCCAGATCAGCCACAGGAGTCAAAGCTCCTGTCCTTCCCACTTGGACGACGATATCCTTTACGACGGTCGTTGCCTGAGTGGCCGGGTATTTGTAGGCGATTGCCCACCGGGGGAACTTCGACGTTGTTCCAGCTTTTTCCTGAAGGAGGAGAGAATTCAGTTTGATGACGACACCATCAATGTCGTAATCGAGTTTTTCTTTACTCTCTTCCCATTCCTTGCAGAATTCAATGACCTCTCCAATACTCCGGCACAACCTGGACGCGGGATTTGTCTTCAGTCCCAATTCTCTCATGAAATGAAGCCCATTCCACTGCGTCTTTACATCCGCGCCTCTTACTTCTGTCAGCGCCCAGAAGCAGATGTCGAGTTTCCTGGTAGCAGTTATCCTGGGATCGAGGAGTCGGACTGATCCCGCAGCCGCATTTCTCGGGTTGGCAAAGAGCGTCTCTCCCTTCTGTTCCCTCTCGCGGTTGATCCTCTCAAATTCAGTCCGCGGAATGTAAACTTCTCCTCTAACCTCGAGATAGGGGATATCCTTCAGAAGCCTCAGCGGGATAGACTGTATGGTTCTGATGTTGGGGGTGACATCCTCGCCCGAAAGGCCATCTCCTCTCGTTACTGCCTGCTCCAGGACTCCTCTCGAATAGCTTAATGAGATGCTCATCCCATCGATCTTCAGCTCCGATACGTAATCAAGCTCCTGGATTCCGAGAAGCCTCTTAAGTCTCGTGTCGAATTCTTTCAGCTCTTCTGTATCATAGGCGTTGTCCAGAGAGAGCATCGGTCGTGTATGCGAGATCACTGGAAACTCTTTTGCAGGCTCTCCTCCGACTCTCTGTGTTGGAGAATCGGGCGTGATCAGATCTGGAAACCTCTCCTCGATTGTCTTTAGTTCTTTTTCCAGGAGGTCGTACTCATGATCGGAAATCTCCGGCTGGTTGTCCACATAGTACCTTTTCCTGTGATAATTGATCTGAGCTTTTAGCTCTTCAGCCTTCTTTGCCGCTTCAAGCTTGGTCATTTTCTTTACTCTGTCCTTGAAGCTCATGTCTCGTTCCTATTCAAAAACTCCTATTCGCAGATGGGAGCCTTTTCGACACCAAAAATCGCGGAGTCATCACCTTCCCTTTTCGTGGACTCGCGGCAGGAATATGGTGAACCTGGTCCCGTGATCCCGCTCCGACCAAAGGTCGATCTTACCTCCGTGAGATTCTATTATCTTCTGCGCGATTGGAAGCCCGAGACCGGTTCCACCGCCCCGAGTCGAGAAGAAGATGTCGAAGACCTTATTCTTCATCTCCTGTGACATGCCAGGGCCATTGTCTGCAATCTCAACGATCACCCTTCCTTCTGAGCCCATCCGCGTAGTAACAGTGATGATCCCGCCCTCCTTTAATATCTGCTTGGCATTGATCAAGATATTCATCAATGCCTGCTTGATCCTGTGCTCGTCCAGTTCCACGGAGGGGAGATATGGATCGAGATTCAGGTTCACATCGATCTTCTTCTGCTCGATCTCCGGTTTCAGGAATCTAACCACTTCACTTACGGCCTCATTGATGTCCCCCTCTGAAAGATTCAGTTTCTGAGGCCTCGCATAGGCAAGGAAGTTGTTGACCAATCTTTCCAGTCTGTTTATCTCTCCCTTGATCCCCTTGAGGAGCTCATTGAACTCTTCGCTTCCATCGAAGCTCTTCTCGCCGATCTCCTCTTCAAGCATCTGTAGATTCATATTCATTGCGTTCAGGGGGTTTCTGATCTCATGGGCCAGTCCGGAAGCCAGCGTGCCGACATAGGCAAGGCGATCGGCGGTCTGTGCCTCCGCCTCAAGCCTTCTTGTCTTGTTCAGCAGCTTGATCACATAGAGAAAAGCGATGAAGAGGAGAATGATGCTAATCCCGATGGTTATGGAGAGCTTGAGGATTAGTTCCCTTCTCAGACTTTTTATCTCCTCTTCAATGCGCTGCTGGGAGACCCCAACCCTCACTTCTCCCTCCCGACCACCACCAATCCTGACCGGAACAGTCACGATCGGATTCTCCATAGGTTCCTGACCAGGTGGCACCTCACCATCAGTCTGATTGATGAACTCTATTTTATCCTCATGGTATCCCGAGCCGTTGACCACCCTCTGTGATCTTACAAACGCAATGATTCTGTTGCTGAAATTATCCCTCACCTCGACGTAGAAGAGGTAGCCTGACATCGCAATATGCTTTCTCACGTACGATTCCAGCCTCTCTTGATTTTTTCTAAGAAGATTGAAGTTCAGTCCATCGGGCTGGAGGCTCAGCTTGATGACTTTATCCGCAATGTCTTCGGCGCAATCCCGGGAGATCATGAAGGCAGAATAGATCTTACTCTTGCTCAGATGCCGGAACATGACATAGCCGACCATTCCAAGATTGGTCAGTATTAAAGCAGCAAACACAATGGAGGCTATCAGCAGGCTTTTTTTGAAAGTCGGCTCCGATTTGGTCAGTTCCCTGCCTGGACTTCTATCCACTCGTTCCAGAGCTTCATCTTGTTTTATCACAGGATTATTGCCCTCATTCCCTTTTTTAATTTTAATGCATCGAACACTCAAAAACAAACCTTTCCTCTTTGCTGCAAGAATGCAGCATGAAAAGATCCTCAGGGGGGTTCGCCTCCTTGACCACTATCCATCATGGGAGTATTATCAAAACAAAAAATGGGGGTTTTGAAACACTCGCTAAAGTTTGGTTTGGGGGAACCAATGAAGAGTCTTAACGGCAGCAGAAAGCTGGGTGAATATTTAAAAACACTGAGAAGAGGATATGGCTATTCCCTGAGAACTGTCGAGTACAAGGCGAAACAGGAGGGATCTCTCCTTGACAATTCGCAGTTGTCCCGGTATGAGAAGGGAACCTGCTTTCCCTCTTTTGACAAGCTGAAGATTCTCGCCGATATCTTCAACGTCTCCATCCAGAGCTTCTCGGATGTGGTCGAGCTCGAGAAATTCGAAAGGTACAAGGACCCCTCTAAGGGTTTTCACGCTCTGATGGAAATGGGTCAGGAAGCCTTCAAATCCGGATATCATGGAAAAGCTTATGCTCTTTTTGAATCGGCTCTGGAGAGCCTCGGAAATGGAAACGATGGGAAGCTGGACGAGCTAAAAAGTAAGGCCCGATGCTCCAAGGCGATAGCCCTGGAAAAGATGGGTAAACTCGGTGCGGCAGAACATGAGCTCAGAGCGATCCTCAAGACTGGGAATCATCTGAAGGACTCCACGCTTCTTTCCGTACTGATCGAGCTGTCCAACATCCACATGGAACTTGGTGAAACATTTATCGCCTCCATAGAGGCCAGGACCTGCCACGAGATGGCTGTCCGGCAAAACAATGCGAGAAGTACCGCCTTTGCCCTGCACCTTCTCGGGTCGATAGCCTCACAAAACGGGGAAAACGAAAAAGCCATAGCGTTCTACAGGGAAGCAAGGAATATTCACGAAAAATCCGGCAACGATCAAGAAGTCATCAATCTCAACATCAATATCGGCAGCCGGTTGATAGCTTCTGGAAAATTTCAGGAGGGTGTCCATACCATCAAGGAAGCAATCAGGGCTTCAGAGGGAAAAGGCTTTATGAGGTGCATGGCCTTTGGCCTGAACAAACTCGCGGAAGCCTGCCTTATCAGAGGAGACCATAGAAGGGCGAAACATTACGCGCGGAGATCCGATGCATGCTCCGAAAATTCCGACGAAAGATACATTGACATAAAATTCCTGAATGCCTTTTATCTCTGGAAGATAGGCATCAAAGAGAAGAACGAGATTGACGAGAAGTTAGCCTTTGGGAGATTAAGATGCCTGAGAAAATCTCTAGAGCGGAGATTTCCAGAAGTCGATGAGTTCGACTCTTTCATAGAGAGGAGGAGATCTTCATGAAACGCTCCATAACGATCATCGCAGCGAGGGTATTCCTCACTCTCCTGATCTTAACAGGATCTGCACTGGCCGAAGTATCAGTGATCGTCGACGGTCGGGGAAACTACATCAGCACGCTTCTTCTGTTCAAAGAGAACAAAGGACAGCCCTCGTACTGGGAACCGGTAAGAAGCGGAGTCCCATCCTACCTTATGCTTAACATGGAAGGAGATATCCTCGGCGATGCGAAACCAGTGTTTACCGAACACCCATTAAACAGATATCCGTGGGTCGTCTGGTCTCATTTCAACGGGAGAGATTTCGATATAGTCTATTCCAGATGGAACGGTGAGTACTGGATTGCGCCCGCGATCGTTCACGCCGGGGAAGGAGATGATTTGGAAGCTTCCATTGCGTTTGAGCCTTCAGGGATCCTGTTTCTCGCCTTCACTAAAAAAACGGAGACCTCCCGGATCTTCATCACTGCATTCCTGAACGGACGATGGTTAAACCCTGTCCTAGTCTCGGATCCTTCCAATAACAGCAGCAACCCGGCGTTGATATTCGAGCAAGACCTGTTTACCGTGGCCTTCCGCACACCGGATGGAATTACCATCATTGATCTCAGTGATATTGTTTCTGATTCATGCATGGGAATTGAAGAAGGTCCCAATCCGTTTCCAGAAAATAATCCCAATTCAGGGACTGGAGGAAGCACCACAGGCGGAATCGCTGGCCGGGACCGTTAGTTTCCATTTTCTCCCACTCGCTCGATGTCATCTCATCTCACCCTTAATCAATCGGTCCACCTTGTTTTGAGCCGGTGTGGCTTTGGTTTTTGCACTCCATCCAATGAGATCAGTCTATTCCCGGTGGAAATCGGTTTACTTCCTATTTCGAAACTACCTTATATAGTGGTCTTTAAAGAATTGCATCCCAGATAGCGCGGTTCTCAAAAATCTAAAGATTTTATTGAAAAAAATAGATTTTTTGCTTGACAACAAAAAGGTGAAACCGTAATATTGCTGTGGAATAAAGTGGATAAAAGTGGATTTCTTACCCTAGCTTATTTTTTTATGTTACTTTTTTTGTATTTCGAATTATAGAGTTTTCTGGTTTTCAAGTAAAGAACTTTTAAGAGATGCTCAGAGGTAGCGCACCGGCAAAAGTAGACGGGAAGGGTAGGTTGAAGATCCCATCGGAATACCGCTCTATCATCGAAGGAGAGTTCGGAACCATGTTCTATGTAACGAGCATCGATGGCCGAGCCGTCAGGATCTATCCCTTCCCTGTCTGGGAAGAAAATGAAAAAAAGCTCAAGGGGAAGTCCTCTCTGAATCCGTCGTTCGAGAAATTCTACAACCTGACAAACATCTACGGAAGGATGGTCGAAATGGATTCGCAGGGGAGAATCCTGATCCCTGCCTTTTTGAGAAAGGATGCCAATATCAACGGTGAAGTTGCCGTGATCGGGAAGATCCTCTTTCTTGAGGTCATCAACATGAAGGATGTGAGAGAGCAATTGGAGAAGTCAAAGCTGACCAGGGAAGAGCTCAACGAACTGGCCTCTCACGGCATCATGTAGTCCCGATGATGAGAAAACGGTTATTAACGCATTCCTGTAAGAGATGCAATTGCATAGACCGGTCCTACTCGAAGAAGTCGTTGAGCTTCTGAAGTCCAGAGATGGCGGTATCTACGTAGATTGCACAGTTGGATTAGGTGGCCATTCAGAAAAAATATTGACTGTTGCCGCTCCTGAAGGTTCCGTCATCGGAATAGAGATAGATGCTGAATCACTGGCGCTTGCAGAAAAAAATCTGTCTCGCTTCGGGAAGCACTTTATAAAAGTGAGGAACAACTACAAGAAGCTTCCCGGGATACTTGATTCACTCGGGATTGATGCAGTGGATGGAATTCTGGTGGATCTGGGGATGTCTTCATACCATGTCACACAGTCCTCGAGGGGGTTCAGCTTCCAGATCGATGGACCGCTCGATATGAGATTCGATACAGATCAGGAAGAGACTGCAGAAAAGCTCGTTAATGAACTTCCCGAGGAGAATCTTCAAAGGATACTTGAAGAGTACGGCGAGGAGAAGTTTGGAGGGAAGATCGCCAGGCTCATCGTCGCCAGGAGAAGGGAAAAACGGATCGAGCGAACTTCCGAGCTTTCCCGGATAGTGCTCGAAGCCTGCGGACAGAGGAGATCGAAGATCCATCCCGCAACTAAAACTTTTCAGGCTCTGAGGATTGCCGTCAACAGGGAACTCGAAGGCTTGAGCGACTTTATCAGGAGAGCGATCGAACGTCTGAAAAAGGGAGGGAGAATGGCCATCATCTCCTATCATTCTCTCGAAGATCGGATCGTCAAGATGAGTTTCAGGGATCTCTCGTCTTCCTGCATCTGCCCTCCTGCCCTTCCCGTCTGTGGATGCGGCAGGGAAACACTGGTAAGGCTAATAACGCGCAAGCCCATTCTTCCTTCCAGGAAAGAGCTGCTCGAGAACCCTAGGGCGAGGAGCGCGCGGTTGAGAGTCGTGGAGAGACTATGACATCAAAGGCAATCAGATCTAGAAAGAGCCGACTTAACCGCAGGATCATTCGGGAGAAGGACCGGAAGAAGAGGAATGAGTTTTTCATCTTCTTCATCATTCTCGTTCTCATCTCTATTCCGATCCTACTTTATCTCAGGAATCGCATCGAGTACGTCCGCTACCAATATGAGATAGAAGAGCTGAAGAGCCGGAAACAGATCCTCATAAAGAACGCGATCTATCTCGAAGCGGAAAGATCGTACCTTGAATCCCCTCGCATGATCGAGGATCAGGCAAGAAGGGACTTATACCTCAAGGAACAGGGAGATGGAGGATGTCTGGTGGTCGTTCGGGTGCATCCGGACAATGAACAGGGCAAGCATCTACTCACAGAGAGCAAGTCTCAGGATGCGGAGCAGGCCGCTATGAAGGCTGGATGGAATTGAGGAAGTGAATGACGCAGGATAGAAAGCACAGGACAAGATTGATCACGTTTCTGGTCCTGCTCTCTGCATGGAGCGGGGTCATCATCACCCGGCTCGTTTTTCTTCAGATTATCAGACACGACCACTATGAGAAGGAAGCAACGGCCAGGCAGGAGGCCATATGGAGCCTTGAACCCAGGCGGGGAACCATCTTCGATAGAAACGGGCGGATACTCACAATCAGCGTGGAGGCGGACAGCCTCGTCATCAACCCTCAGGTGATAACTAATCCCGAGGATACACTGGCAAAATTTTCAAAGGTGCTCCATTTCAACCTCCATGAGGCATTAAGAAGCTTCTACGAGAAGAAGCAAAAAAACAAAAAATATTTCTTCGTGAAACGCAAGATCACACCCAAGGAAAAGCACGAGATCATGAGGCTGGACATCGAAGGGGTCGTCCCCTGCTCAGGGAGGATGAAGGAAGAGTGCCTCAGCAGGGGACACATGGAGAAGCATTTCCAGGAAGCCGGGATATTCTTCGAGAAGGAGTTCAAGAGATACTATCCCAAAGGCTTCCTTGCCTCCCACGTGATAGGAACCTCTGATATCGACGAGAAAGGACTGGATGGTGTGGAGTCGCAGTACGATTCTTTTCTCAAGGGAGATCAGATCTTTCTTCAGGTCACCAGGGATGCTGTTGGGAACAGTTTCCCCGTGCTGAATTCAGGCGAGAGAAGAAGGGAAAGCCATCTGGTTTTGAGCATCGATGAGGTTCTCCAGTACATCGCCGAGAAAGAACTTGGGAGAGCCTTTGCGGAAACCAATGCCTACAAGGGATGTGCCATCGTTATGGATCCATCAACCGGAGAGATTCTGGCAATTGCAAACAGACCGACATTCAACCTGAACAACGTTACCGGGTATCCTCGGGAGAACCGCAAGAATATCTCAATCACGGACCTCTACGAACCTGGGTCAACGTTCAAGGGGATAGGACTCTCCGCTCTTGTCGAAGAGGGGAAATTCGATCCTGCCGAGATCATCTTCTGCGGAAATGGTGTCATCAGAGTCGCCGGCATACCGATCTCGGACCATCACCCTTACGGTGATCTGAGCGTCATGAAGATCATCGAGCATTCCAGCAATGTGGGAATGATCAAGATCGCATCGAGACTTTCCAAAGAGACCTTCTACCGATACATCAAGGACTTCGGCTTCGGGGATAAGACCGGCATTGATCTCCCGGGCGAGGTAAGCGGCTCTTCTCTGGTGCGTTCCCCTTCCACATGGTCCAAGATCTCGCAGGCCAGTATCTCAATCGGGCAGGAGATCGGAGTCACTCCGATTCAGATGCTTGCTTCATTCTCCGCAATCGCCAACGATGGCGTCATGGTCCAGCCCCACGTTGGAAAGGGCTACATCGATCCTTCCGGTGAATACCACTTATTCAAGCGCTTCAGGGAGAAGAGAGTCCTTTCCGCAAGAGGTGCGAGGATAGTCACAGGAGTTCTCGAGGGAGTCATACTCAACGGAACCGGTAAGAAGGCTGCCGTGCCGGGTTACTCGGTCGCCGGCAAGACGGGAACGGCGCAGGTATTTGATTTCAACCTCAGACTCTTCAGAAACGACCGTTTCGTGGCTTCCTTCATCGGCTTTGCCCCTTCCCATAACCCGGCGGTCATCTGCCTCGTGATGCTCGACCTTCCCAGTGGGAGATATTACTATGGCGGTGATGTCGCAGCGCCGGTCTTCTCCAGGATCATGGGAGAGACACTTTCCTATCTTCAGATCCCTCCCAACCAGGAGACGTTTCCTGCCCATAGATTCCAGAAGGAAATGCCTGAAGATCTTCACGATGAAAAAACATCACTCGTCCCGACGAACCTGCTGCTTGTCAAGAACCGCTCAGGGTCGATGCTGGCAGGCTTTGACCGTTTCGTTAGATTCTCTAAACTGGACGAGCCGCTCCCAATCGATATGGAGAATGGCGTCATGCCGGATCTATCGGGAAGAAGTTTGAGAGACGCCGTCTCATTCCTCTCAACCAGAGGAAGCAGGGTTAAGGCTTCGGGCATTGGTTACGTTGTTGCTCAGTATCCATCAGCAGGCTCCCACTTGAAGAGGGGGGATATCTGTTTTCTCGAACTTGCAGAAAATGTTCCATTACCGGAAGAAGGGAAAAAGAAGGAGGGAAAATACAATTAAGCTGCAGCAGCTCATTAAAGGGATCGGTGTCCAGAACGTGAGAGGGGACCTCTCAATCGAGATCCGGGGAATCTCATACGATTCCAGGAATATTGGAGCAGGATTTCTCTTCGTCGCCCTCAAAGGATTCAAGCTCGATGGTGCCTATTTCGTGAACGAAGCCATTGCGGCAGGGGCAGCAGCCGTTCTTTCCTGGAGAGACATCCATCTCCTTCCAGATAACATTCCACTTGTCGTCGTCCGCGATGAAAGAGAGGCTCTTGCGGTGACCTCAAGGAACTTCTATGAGAAACCCGACGAAAAGATTCGGGTCATCGGCGTGACCGGAACTAACGGAAAGACAACGATATGTTACTTCCTAGAATCGATCCTCTTCGCTTCGGGGAACAGCAGCGGCGTTCTCGGAACGGTCACTCGCAGGATGGGCGATGAGATAGCACCGTCCGAGCGAACGACGCCGGAATCATCTGACATTTTCGCCTTCATGAGCAGGCTTCATGAAAAAGGGTTCGGATACTGTGTCATGGAGGTCTCATCCCATGCGATCGCGCTTAAGAGAGTCCATGGAATGAAATTTCGGCAGCTCATCTTCACAAATCTCACGCAGGACCATCTAGACTTTCATGGAACACTGGAGGACTACTTCAGGACAAAGTCGCTTGCCTTCCAAGAGTTGCCAGATGGATCCGACTCCATCGTCAACATCGATTCGGAATGGGGGAAGAGCATGATAAGTATATCGAAAGGGAGAATCTCTACTTACGGCCTTTCCGACGATTCGGACTTCAGGATCAGAGTTGAAGGAATGTCCTTCACGGGAAGCCGTTTTGCCGTTCGCTTTCAGGGAAAGGAACACCAGCTCTTTTCTCCTATCATCGGCATCCCCAACATCTACAACGCGACGGCAGCCTTTGCCGCTGCCCTCCTTCTCGGATTGGAACCAGAGGCGATCAGAGAGGGTATCGTGAAATGCCGCCATATTCCGGGAAGGTTCGAGAAGATCGAGGAAGGGCAAGACTTCACACTCCTCATCGATTACGCGCACACCGATGATGCTCTGGAGAACCTCCTCATCTCACTGAGGGAGATCATGGAAGCAAGGCTCATCACTGTTTTCGGATGCGGCGGAGACCGGGACAGGCTCAAGAGGCCGAAGATGGGAGCAGTCGCCGCAAGGCTGAGCGATTTCGTCATCATCACCTCAGATAATCCGAGGAGTGAAGATCCGGAAGCCATCATCTCCGAGATCGAAACGGGAATCGCCACGGTTGGTGGCTCCTCATCAAAGTACATAACGATCACCGATAGAGCCGAGGCAATCGAAGAGGCCATCATGATGGCGCAAAAGGGAGACATCGTCGTCATCGCGGGAAAGGGGCATGAGAAATACCAGCAGATAGGAGACACTCTCATACCTTTTGAAGACAAGAAGGTAGCTGCGCAATTGATCAGGAAGAAAATGGGAGTTAGAGTTCAGAATGTCAGTACTTGAGATCCGGGAAATAGCGGCCACCGTTGAGGGGACCCTAATCTCAGGAGACGCCAGTGCCAGGATTGGCAGGTTCAAGATCGATTCAAGAGAAGTGGAAGATGGAGATCTTTTCTTCTGCCTCAGGGGTCCAAACCAGGATGGTCATGACTATCTCCAAGATGCCATAGACCATGGCGCGACCGCTGCCATCGTCTCCAGGGCACCGAATGAGGAGTTCAAAAAAAGGCTCCGGATCATCAGGGTTGCGGACACGAGGGAAGCGCTTCAGAAGCTTGCTCACCATGTCAGAGTGAAAGAGGGGTTCAAGGTGGTAGGGATTACGGGAAGCATGGGAAAGACGACGACGAAGGAGATGATCTTCCATGCCCTCTCTCCCTCCTTCCGAACAATGAGGTCGAGGGGAAACTTGAACAATCTCTACGGACTTCCCCTCTCGCTCCTCGAAATGGACGAACGGTGTGAAGTGGCCGTTCTTGAAATGGGGGTGAGTTATCCTGGAGAGTTAAAGAAGCTCACCGACATCGCCGACCCTGAAATCGGAGTGCTGACGAGCATCAAAGCAGTTCATCTAGAGCATTTCCATTCCATCGAGGAGATCGCCCGCGCCAAGGCAGAGCTCTTTGAAGGGATGAGACATGGATCGGTCGCTATCTATAACAAAGACGACGAGAGGGTCAGGGCCATCGCCATGAGGTTCCCAGGAGAGAGGCTCTCGTACGGGCTCATGCCGGGATCCGACATTCATGCCGTGTCCATTCATGGCAGCATCAGGGAAGGAGTCACCTTTGACGCGCAGTGTAGGGGAGAGAGATTCCAAACGCATCTTTCCCTCTTCGGACTGCATAACGTTTACAATGCCCTGGCTGCCTTATCGGTCTGCGCTTCACTCGAAGCGGATCTCGGCAAGGCATCCGAGGCTCTTTCGGCATTCAAACCATGCGACAGACGGGGAGTCATCACAAGATTGAAGAAAGAGATAACCATCATCGATGATACTTACAACTCCAATCCGGCTGCAATGGAAATGGTTCTGGAGAGCATTGCGCGGGAAAGGGTCGACGGAAGGAAAGTCGTTGTCTTCGGAGACATGCTGGAGCTCGGATCAGATGCTCCCATGCTCCATGCAGCCATAGGAGAAAAAATCGCGGAAGCCGGAGTGGAGCTTCTCGTGGGCGTAGGAGAACTCTCAGCATTTACCCTTGGAGCGGCCGCAAGCCGTGGATTGAAAGCATGCAGGCATTTCCCGGACTCGAAGCAGGCATCCGATGCAGTTGCGGGCCTCGTCCTAGAAGGAGACCTGATTCTGGTTAAAGGCTCAAGAGGGATGAAGATGGAAGTGGTAATTGAAAAATTGAAGCAGGAACTGGAGGAGGGAATCTAATGCTTTACCATTTCCTCTATTCCCTCCATGATGTCATCGGGCCGTTCAACGTTTTTAAGTATATCACCTTTCGAACTGCACTCGCCATTCTTTCGGCAATGCTCATCTCATTCCTCTTCGGACCGAGTATGATCAGGACGCTGAAAAAACTCCAGGTCGAGCAGAGAATCAGAGAGGAAGGACCCCAATTTCACAAGCCGAAGGCTGGCACGCCGACTATGGGTGGGATCCTCATCATCATCTCCGTGATCATTCCCACGCTGCTCTGGGCGGACATAATGAATCTCTTCGTCTGGGTCATTGTCACCTCCATGATCGTCTTCGGAACCATCGGATTCATAGATGATTTCATGAAGATCAGGAGAGGAAAGAATCTTGGACTGACGATCAGTTCAAAGCTCGCCATCCAGTTCGCCGCTGGATTCTTACTCGGTCTTCTTCTCATCTATCTCTCGAAGTACGGAGTCTACACAACGAAGCTCAGCGTCCCCTTCTTCAAGACTTTCACTCCCGATCTGGGATTGTTCTACATACTTTTCACCATCGTCGTCATCATCGGCTCCGCCAATGCGGTGAATCTTACGGATGGGCTGGACGGCCTTGCCATCGGTTCCGTCCTGATCGCCACGGCGACCTTCGCCATTATCACTTACGCCGTGGGTCATGCTCTAATCGCCAATTATCTTGGCATCATCAACATCAAGGGAACCGGGGAATTGACCGTCTTTTGTGGAGCTGTCGTCGGGGCTAGCATCGGCTTTCTCTGGTACAACAGCCATCCAGCCGAGATCTTCATGGGAGATGTCGGTTCTATGGCACTGGGAGGGTCGCTGGGGACCCTTGCTGTCCTGACCAAACAGGAGATCCTGCTGGTCCTGGTCGGAGGACTGTTTGTCATCGAGGCGATGTCAGTCATCCTTCAGGTTTCCTCCTATCGGCTGACCGGAAATAGAATATTCAAGATGGCTCCACTCCACCATCATTTCGAGCATCTCGGGTGGAAGGAATCAAAGGTCGTCATACGTTTCTGGATCGTTGCCATCATCTTTTCTCTGCTCAGCCTCGCAACCCTTAAGCTGAGGTAGGGAAAGTATAGAAAATGGAATTGAAGAACAAAAGGGTGTTGGTTGTTGGGATGGGAAAGAGCGGGCTGGCCGCCTCCCTCTTTGCCGCAGAGCGAGGGGCTCTGACCGTCGCCACCGACATCAAACAAAAAGAGGAGCTCGGCATCTCCACGCTAGAGCTTGACGAGAAAGGGATCAGGGTTGTTGCCGGTAAACATATACTTGAAGACTTTACTTCCAGCGACATAATAGTCGCAAGCCCGGGTGTCCCATTGAACATCTATCCATTGAAAGCGGCGCGCGATGATGGCAAGCTTATCATCGGCGAGATAGAACTGGCTTCTCTCTTTCTGAAGGGAACGATCATCGGCATCACCGGCTCCAATGGCAAGAGCACAACGACATCGCTTACAGCATGGATACTATCCTGCGCCGGAATCGACTGCAGAGCCTGTGGGAACATCGGCCTCCCCCTGATTGAGATGGTCGCCGCTGATTCTCAGGATAAGTTTTATTCCGTGGAACTCTCATCGTATCAGCTCGAAGCAATCGAAAGCTTCAAGCCGCATATTGCTCTTTTACTTAACCTGAGCCCCGACCACCTTGACCGATACGAGAGCTACGCTCATTACATCGCTGCCAAGGGAACCATCTTCAAGAATCAAATAGAATCAGACTATGCAATTCTGAACAGAGAGGACAGCGATTCGAAAACCCTTGAGGAACATATCAAGGCACAGAAACTGTATTTCTCTTCGATGCATCCTGTCGAGAAAGGGGCTTTTATCAAGGCTGGAAATATCTACCTCAAACTTCAGGGAAAGGAAGAATATCTGATCGCGCTCGACGAGATTCCTCTTCCCGGAATGCACAACGTGGAAAATGTGATGGCCGCTGCCCTGGCCGCAAGGGTCGTAGGAATAAAGTGCCCCATAATAAGGGCTGCCGTGATGAGTTTCAAGGGACTCCCCCACAGGCTGGAGCATGTGGCGGAGATTAGAGGGATCTCCTTCTACAACGATTCCAAGGCAACGAACGTCGATTCTGCAATCAAGGCAATTCAATCCTTCCCGGGAAAAAAGATTGTCCTGATCCTTGGAGGAAGGGATAAGGGGGGCGACTTCACCAGACTTATTCCTCTAATCCAGGACAACGTGAAAGAAGTCATCCTGATCGGCGAAGCGACGGAGAAGATAAAAGGCCAGATCGAGGGGAGCGCACCCATCTATGAAGCCTCTTCGCTTGCCGACGGAGTCAAGAGGGGGTTCAAGACAGCCTCTGCGGGAGAGATCGTCCTCCTGGCGCCTGGGTGTGCCAGCTTTGATGCATATCGGAACTACGAGGAGAGAGGGGATGACTTCCGCCGCAACGTTCTCGAATTAATGGAGGAGCTTGGGGATGCCTAAGAAGTTATCATCCGACAAAGTTCTCTTCATCACGACGACTGTTCTCTCCATCTTCGGGATACTGATGGTTGGAAGCGCCTCATATTACGTCGCCATGAAGCAGATGGGGAATTCCTATCATTTCCTCATCAGGCAGATCATCTTCGTCCTCGCGGGAATGTTACTCCTCTATCTGATTATGAATCTCGATTACAGAATATACAAGAAGAAGTGGTTCATCAACATCTTCCTGATCGTGACTTCCGCCCTTCTTCTGTTTGTTCTGACAATGCCTCCTATTCACGGGACGCGGCGGTGGTTCTCTCTCGGATTCTTCTCCATCCAGCCTTCGGAATTTGCCAAGCTGGCCGCCATCTTCTTCGTGGCCTACTGGCTTGAACTGAAACAACACCGCCAGAACGATCTTAAGGAGATCTACGGACCCTGCCTTCTTGTAGTGGGAGGGATGTCCCTCATAATCGCCATTGAGCCAGACTTCGGAACGGCCTTCATACTGCTTTTAATTTCAGGCATCATGTTCTTTCTCGCCGGGATGAGATACAAACAGATAACAATCATCGGGGCAGCCGGACTCGCCGCCATGGCCCTGATGGTAGCCACAGCTCCTTACAGGATAAGCAGGATCTTTGCATATCTATCCCCGGATGCTGACCCGCTCGGCTCAGGATACCAGTTGAATCAGTCTCTCATCGCAATTGGAAGCGGCGGAATAACGGGGAAACATTTCGGCTCCGGACAGCAGAAGGCCTTTTTCCTTCCAGATCCCCATACTGACTTCATCTACTCGGTCGTTGGAGAGGAGTTCGGCCTCATTGGAGCCGTTTTGGTGGTGGTAGCCTTTCTGGTCTTGCTCTGGAGAGGAGTGATATCCTCCGCCAGGATCCATGACCTCTTTGGCTATTACCTCGGAATGGGGATTACATCGATGATCGTTGTGCAGGCGTTTCTCAACATAGCCGTTGCGACGGGGCTAGTGCCGACGAAGGGGATAACTCTCCCATTCATCAGCTACGGAGGATCGTCCATCATCGTCAATCTGATCGGTGCGGGGATACTTCTCAACATCTCGCAGCACTCGAGTTGAAGGAAAGACCAGGGGCGTTCGTGAATGAGAGAAAGGAAATCATTGTGATTGCGGCAGGGGGAACTGGAGGACATATCCTCCCCGCCATCTCCATGGCACGGGAGTTGAAGAAGAGGGATGGTTCGAGAAGGATTGTCTTCATCGGCAGCAACAGGGGACTCGAGAGAAGGCTCATCCCTCCAGAAGGTTTCGAACTCATTGAACTGGATGTGTGCGGCATAACCGGAAAGAAACTCTCGAAAAAAGTCCTGGGATTCCTAACGGCACTCCACTCATTCTTTGAATGCCTTGGAGATCTGAGGAGGCTCAGACCGGCCATCGTCATCGGAGCCGGCGGTTACGTATCCGGCCCTGTGATAATCTCCGCCTGGATCCTGCGAATCCCGACGATGATCCAAGAGCAGAACCTCTTCCCTGGACTCACCAACAGGATCCTTTCCATGCTCGTAAAGGAAGTGGCCGTCTCCTTCGAAGAATCAAGAAAGTATCTGTACGGAAAAGTTACGAACACAGGAAATCCCGTGAGAAATGATTTCACGTCATTGAGAAAGAAAGAGCGCAGCGACAAGCTATCTGTCCTCGTCTCCGGTGGGAGTCAGGGCTCCAGAACGCTGAACAAGGGGATGGTGGAAGCTCTACCCCTCCTGAGGAGTTTCAAAGACAGATTGCGAATCACCCACCAAACGGGAGGCGCCGAACTGGAAACTGTCCGGCAAGCTTACATCAGACAGGGTGTGGAAGCGGAAGTTCTGGAATTCATCACTGACATGCCAAAGAGATTCGAGCATGCCGACATTGTCATATCGAGGGCAGGAGCTTCGACCATCACGGAGATCACGGCTGCGGGTAAGGCTTCCATCCTTGTTCCCTTTCCATTCGCCGCCCATGATCATCAGCGAAGAAATGCGGAAGCTCTCCTCAAGGCTAAAGCAGCTTTCGTGTGCGAGGATGCCGAATTCTCCGGAGCGTACGTTGCCGAAACATTAAAGGGGTTCATAGACGATCCATCACGAATCGGTGAGATGGAAAAGAATGCGGCCTCCCTGCACAGAGGTGGTGCCGCTGAGAAGATTGCAGACATGGCTGAGAGATTGATGGCTGGGAGATGAAGTTCCGGAAAGCTCACAACATTCATTTTATTGGTATCGGGGGAATCGGAATGAGTGGAATCGCCGAAGTTTTGTTGAACCTGAATTACGCTGTGACTGGTTCCGACATCACTTTTTCCCCTATCATCAAGAGGCTGAGGAAACTGGGAGGGAAGATCGCCATCGGGCACAGGGAAACAAACATCAAGAACCCGGACGTCGTCGTCGTCTCTTCTGCCATCGATAGTGACAACATCGAGGTCCGGGAAGCCATAAGGAGGAAGATCCCTGTCATTCCGAGGGCAGAGATGCTCGCCGAGCTGATGAGGATGAAATACGGCATTGCCATCGCAGGATCGCATGGAAAGACGTCGACCACTTCCATGGTGGCGACCATCCTTTCCCGTTGCGGTTTCGATCCGACCATCGTCATCGGTGGAAAGCTCGGCATACTTAGAAGCAGTGCGAAGCTTGGCAAAGGAGACTTCCTGGTTGCAGAGGCGGATGAGAGTGATGGCTCTTTCCTGAAACTCAGTCCGATCATTGCCATCGTAACCAACATCGACAAGGAGCACCTGGACTATTACATGAACCTCGATGAGATCATGAACGCCTTCGTTCGTTTCCTGAACAGGATCCCCTTCTATGGCGTCGGCATCATCTGCCTTGACGACAGGAACATTCAAAAGATCATGCCGAGGCTTGACAGGAAGATTGTCACCTATGGATTCAACGAGAAGGCAGACCTCCATGCATGCAACTTAACATTCGATCAATTCCAGTCTGCTTATACCGCATATCTAAGAGGGAAGAAACTGGGGAAGGTGACTCTCAGGGTGCCGGGCAGACACAGCATTCTGAACTCGCTCGCGGCTCTTGCCGTCGGCCTCGAATTCGACATCGAATTCAAGAAGATTGCGAAGGTGCTCGGAGCGTTCCGCGGCGCAGAGAGGCGCTTTCACCTGAGAGGTGAGATTGATTCCATCATGGTCGTCGATGATTACGGCCATCATCCGACAGAGATAATCTCCACGCTGGCCACGGCGAAACAGGGATGGAACAGGAGACTGGTTACCGTCTTCCAGCCGCACCGCTACACCAGGGTCAGCGCTCTAATGGATGAGTTCGCTCACTCCTTCAAACATACAGACTTCCTGATCGTCACTGAGATATATCCTGCTGGAGAAAAACCGATCCAGGGAGTCACGGGAGAGCTGCTTGCAGACAGGATCAGAAGAGAGAGTAGTCATCTCAAAGATGTGGTCTACATAAAAAAGCCCGAGGAGATCCCTCCATATCTGATGAAGGTAGTTCAGAAGAAAGACATGGTCATCACTCTGGGTGCCGGCAACGTCTGGAGAGTCGGGGATGCTTTCCTGAAACTCCTTGCACAGCATAAAAAGGAGGATTGAAGGAGGAATGATTGCGATAGGGAAAAGCATCGTGGAACAGATCGCGGCCGATTACGGAGCAGAGGTCAGGAAAGATCGGCTCCTGAAAGACATCTTGTCCATGGGAGTTGGCGGAAAGGTTTCCTATATGGTCTTTCCGTCAACTATCATTTCCATGGAGAGGATTATCCGTGAATTCCATGCAAATGACCTCTCCTTCCACATTCTGGGAGCGGGTACGAACATCGTTGCCGGAGACGAGGATCTGGAGGATGTCGTCATCGCAACGGACACCCTGGAGAGGACGGTTCGGACAGAAGGGAATTTCGTTCGAGCCTCATCCGGGTTATCCATCTCCAGACTCATCAGGAGCCTTGCCGAATCAGGACTCGGCGGTCTGGAGTTCGCCGAGGGCATTCCGGGTTCTCTTGGAGGAGCCGTCATGATGAATGCCGGTTCATACGGTCATTCCATTTCTGAGTTCATCAGAGAGATCTCTTACATCGATAGAACTGGCAGGGCTCTGCGCAGGAAAGTATCCCAAGGCGACTTCAGCTATAGAAAATCCCCTCTTTCATCCGGATCAATTCTAACAGAGATCCTTTTCGAATTCATGCCGAGAGAGCGAGAAGAAATCCTTGCAAAGATGGATGAGGTTAGAGAAAGGAGGAGACGGAGCCAGCCGCAGGGGGTGAGAAGTTCCGGATGCATCTTCAAGAATCCGGAGGGGGACCATGCCGGGCGGATCATCGAATCAGTTGGATTAAAAGGATTGACAAGGGGTGGCGCCATCATCTCGCCAGTTCATGCCAACTTCATCGTGAACATGGGCGAGGCAGACGCTGACGATATTTTCTGGCTTATCGACAAAGTGAAGGAAGTGGTTCTGATGAAAGCCGGGATCCTTCTCGAAGAAGAAGTAGTCATCTGGCGACGATGAGACATTAGTCATTTTGAATCTATGGATTATCTGAACGAAAAAGAGCTAGGCAAGGATCGACGGTACATGAGGGGCAACCTCCTCGTCCGAAGGAGGAGAACGAGGAAGGGGATCCTGAAACTGATCCTTTTCTTCCTGTTTCTATCAATCGTCATCGCAGGACTGGCCTTTGGATTCAAGGAAGGGTATCTCTATTTCATCTCCTCTCCCGAGTACGACGTCATGAATATAAAGATCATGGGTTGCAACTATTCTTCATGCGACGAACTGAAATCCTCCATCGCCAGCATCCTGAGAACGAACATCTTCACCATCGATCTCGAACAGCTAAAGAAGAGACTCAAAGAAAATCCCTGGGTGGAAGATGCCGCCATCAAGAAGAACCTCCCATCGAAGATTGAGATCGAGATCAAAGAGAGAGAACCGGTCGCTCTTCTCCTCTGGAAGGAAGAGATCTATCTGATCGACCGGAATGCCGTTCCTATCGATTTCCTGAAGCCTGAATATTCCAAATTCGATTTCCCCATACTAATAGGAGCGGAGACGGATAACTTGGAAGAATCTGTCCTGCGGATCAAGAGAGGCATCGCCATGCTTGAAACGATCAGAGATGCGAGACCATCCATGATGGACATGGTCTCCGAGATCAACGTCTGCAAAGGACACTATTTCCAGGTCCGATTTACCGATGGTAGCCCTATCCTCTATCTGGACGAAGAAACCTTCGATGAGAACATAGACCATTACCTTTCCATCAAGGACGACATCGCCAGGCAGTTCGATAACGTAGAATACATTGATCTGAGATGGAAGAATCGTGTTGTTGTCAAACCGATTTCATTCATAAGGTGAGTGCCATGCCTAAAAACGAGAACTACATTATCGGAATCGACATCGGAACGACGAAGATCTGCTGTGTCATTGCCGAGATCAAGGAAAACTCCCTTCTCGAGGTCATAGGCGTGGGAACAGTCCCATCTCGCGGGATGCGAAAGGGGGTAGTCGTCAACCTCGATGAAACCATCAAGGCGATCAAGAATGCCGTTGAAGAGGCGGAACTCATGTCCGGATTTGCCGTCGAGAAAGCCTACGTTGGGATCGCAGGCTCGCACATAAAGAGCTTCAATAGCCGCGGCGTCGTAGCCATCTCCGGGAAGGACAAGATGGTAACCAAAGACGACATTAAGAGGGTTATCGAGCATGCCGAGACTGTTACCATCCCCCAGGAGAGAGAGATCATCCATGTTCTGCCCCAGGAATATATCGTTGATGACATGGGTGGGATCGAAGATCCTCTCAGCCTGAACGGCTCCCGTCTGGAGGTGAACGTCCACATCGTCACCGCCCTCATCTCTTCTATCCAGAACTTGATGTCCAGCGTCAACGGTGCCGGGATTGAGGTAATTGATATCATCCTTGAGCAATTTGCCGCGAGCGAAGCCATCCTGATCCCTGATGAGAAGGAGCTCGGCGTCGCCCTCATCGACATCGGAGGAGGAACGAGCAATCTCTCCATCTATGAGAAAGGAGCCGCATGGCACACAAGCGTTTTTCCACTTGGAGGCGACAATTTTACGAACGATATCGCCGTTGGGTTGCACACCTCTATTCCAGATGCCGAGAAGATTAAAAAGAAGTATGGATGCGCGCTGAGCACTCTGCTCGAAGAAGATCAGCCCCTGGAGGTTCCGGCCATAGGGAACAACAAACCTACGATGGTCTCCCAGCAGGTTCTCTGTGGGATCATCCAGCCCAGGGCAGAAGAGATCTTCCAGATCGTCCATGATGAGATCAAGAGGACCGGATTTGAAAATTACTTGAACGCCGGGGTTGTTCTGTCGGGCGGGGGCTGCATCATGCAGGGGATGACGGACGTCGCGGAGCAGGTCCTCGGCATGCCGGTGCGGCGTGGCGTTCCGATGAACATCGGGGGGCTTATCGACGTGGTCAACAGCCCGGCATACAGCACTGCTATCGGGCTTGTCCTCTATGGATGGAAGTTCGGAACCAAGAGGAGGACAGAACAACCATCGGTCATTACGAAAACGATAAAGAAATTACAGGAAGCGTTTCGGGGCATGTTTTAAAACAACCAAATTGTTATGAGGCGGAACATGATCACATTTGGAAACGATCAGCGAAAACCAAAGAAGTTGAATCTCGTGTTTGATGAGAGTCTTCACGGCGCCGTCATCAAGGTGATCGGTGTTGGGGGAGGAGGCTGCAACGCAGTCGAAAGGATGATCAATGCCAACGTCGGAGGCGTTGAATTCATCGCAGTGAACACGGACTGCCAGGCTCTCAACAACAACAAGGCCCCCGTCAAAGTTCAGATAGGTACGAATGTCACAAGAGGGAGAGGAAGTGGTTCCAATCCCGAAGTGGGTCGTCAGGCTGCAGAAGAGGATAGCAACAAGATCGCAGACTGCATCACAGGCACCGACATGGTTTTCGTGACCGCAGGACTTGGTGGCGGGACAGGGACTGGTGGAGCGCCCGTTATTGCCAAGATAGCCAGCGACATGGGGTCTCTCGTAGTGGCCGTCGTCACCAAACCTTTCTACTTCGAGGGAAAGAAGAGAAAGGAGCAAGCCGAAAAAGGGCTTATTGATCTCAAGAACAAAGTTGATACGGTCATCACCATCCCGAATGACAGACTCCTGCACACCGTCGATAAATCAACCCCGCTCCCTGTAGCCTTCCTGATGGCGGACGATATCCTGAGACAGGCAGTGCAGGGAATCTCTGACCTCATCACCATCCCCGGCGTCATAAACCACGACTTTGCTGACGTAAAGACGATCATGAAGGGGATGGGAATTGCTCTCATGGGAACGGGAGTGGCGAGCGGGGAAAACAGGGCAGTGGAGGCAGCACAGAGAGCCATTTCTTCTCCCCTCCTCGAAGACACATCGATCAAGGGAGCAAGAGGAGTACTCCTTAACATCACTGGTGGCGAAGACATGGCCCTATCCGAAGTGGAAGAGGCCGCCAAGATCATCCACGAATCGGTCGATCCCGATGCCAACATCATACTCGGGATGGTCATCAAGAAGGAGATGAAGGATGAGATCAAGCTGACTGTCATTGCGACCGGATTCAAGGATTCCATCTCCGTCCAGAAACAGTCCCAGCAGCAGCTTCTGGAGATCCCTATCACAGAGGGAACGCATCCCAGCGCCCCCTCCCATCACAGGAAGGGACATCATATCTTCTATCGTTTCGGAAGCGAGGGAGGTGGCGGTTTCTCCCCTAACATCGGCCGAACGATGGACGACCTTGAAGTCCCGACTTTTTTAAGGAAACACACAGATTGAGAGGTCCCACATGAATCCGAAGAACAAGATACTAATAGTTGACGACGAAAAGGACAACGTGAACTGCCTTGCCAGATGGTTCGAGAGGGAGGGACTCGACATAATTTCAGCTTACGACGGCCAGCATGCGCTCGATATGGTCGAGAAGCATCATCCGGACCTGATCATCCTGGACATCATTATGCCCGGGCTGGACGGCCTGGAAGTGGCCAGAAGGTTGAAGGCAGACAGCATGTTCTGGTCCATCCCGATCATCATGCTCACGGCAAAGCATGAAATGAAGAACAAAGTCGAAGGATTCCGGATCGGAGTGGACGACTATGTGACGAAGCCCTTCGATTTCGAAGAGGTCGATGCCAGAATCAAGGCGATGCTTCGGAAGAGGGAACTCTACCTGGAACTCGAGAAGAAGAAGCTTCAACTCGATCAGACGAATCTCAAGCTAAAGGAAATGGCAATCACGGATGATAAGACCTCCCTTTTCAACCACAGGTATTTCCTGAACAAGCTCAAGGAGGAATTCAAGAGGACGAAAAGATACGGAACGTCCCTATCCATCATCATGCTCGATCTCGATGATTTCAAGGAAATCAACGACATTCACGGCCATCAGAGGGGCGATAGGATACTGCGGGAGGTTGGTCGGATTATCCAATCCAATGCCCGTGAAACAGACTTCGTGGCTCGCTATGGAGGAGAAGAGTTCGCAGTCATACTTCCAAATAGCGACGCCCAGATGGCGAAGCAGGTAGCTGAGAGAATCCGGAAAGCCGTCTCGGTACACGTCTTCAAAGAAGAGAAGAGCTCGCTGGCGATGACGATAAGCGCCGGCATCGCTACCTTCCCGGACAATGCGATGATCAAAAATGCCGATGAGCTCATCCATTCTGCGGATGCGGCGCTTTACATGGCAAAGAAAAAAGGGAAGAACAGAACTGAAATCGATGGAGGGTCAATTTTCAGGGAAGCCCCGGAACGGGGAGCCAAGGAGGCAAGAAAAGACAAACGAGTCTAAAAAATTGGGGGAGGGAAGGTTCGGTCCTGCCCTACCGTTAAACCTTCCAAGTAAATCTCCTCAAGTGATGTTTTCACCTTATCGGCTACCTTGCTTTAAAGGTTGCAGCTTTTCCCGATTAGGCCGATCTTCCCTTCCCCTTCCTTACATAGAAATTATACAAAGCCAGCGGTGAGCTGCAACCTTGCATCTATTCTATTCTTCTCCAGCCGGAGATGATCTCTCTCATGACTTCCACGACCCTATCGGCCGCTCTCCGGAAGAAAAGATTGGCCTTCTCTTTGTCGAAGAGGGGCATCCCTTCCCCTTTCTTGTAAAGGATTATGCTCGACGGGAAAGGCTGCGCCACGACACCATTCCTTAAAAGCATCCCCTTTATTTTCTTAAGCCTCTTCTTATGAACGAGCCCTTCGTCGATGGCCAGGACCGCTGCCGTTTCGTCCAGCCCGGCATGACCTCCTACCTCGCCATAGATATCCTCCGCGATATCTTCACATAGGAGCCACCATGAAATCGCCGCAGAGAAGATTTTCCTCTCATCCCAGAGCTTCCTGACAAGGGTTCTCAACTCATCTTTCTGTCCCCCGTGACCGTTCATGATGAAGATCTTCCTGAACCCTCCATCCACAAGTCCCGTACATACTTCAAATACGTAGTTCGCAAACGATCCTGGCGAAACGGTCATAGAGCCCGGATAAGGGAGGAGAGATCTGGTGATGCCGTAATTGACCGTCGGAGCGATGAGCATATTCATCCTGCCGGCTATGATCTCCGAAAGCTTCTCCGGGATAATGACGTCGGTTCCGAGAGGGATGATTCCGTGCGCTTCGATCGTGCCTACGGGAAGAATGACAGAATCGATCTTTTTTGGGACTATCTCTCTGAATTCCATCCAGTTCAATTCAATAATCTTTCTTCTCATTCTGATACCCCCACCTTGAAAGAAGATTTTTCTATATAGCACATATTCTTCTCTCCCGTAAACAAGAAAATTTGGTGAATTGAAAAATAATTTGACCTTATAATATACTTTGAATATTTTAATAGGAACCTATGAGAAAATCCTCAATCATCGTTGCGCTATCCCTGGCATCTGGATTGCTTTTTGCTCTTCCAAGCTTAAATGACTCTCTTCGATTCATCTCCTTCATAGCTATCATCCCATGGATCATTTTGTACGATCGGTATGAGAAGGCATCCATTTTTGCCATCCTCATCGGGGTCTTTCTCTTCTCGAACATTGCTTACAGGACAGGTTTCATTTACAGAATGTACATCCCTCCGTTCATCTCTCTCTTCTATATCCCCTATTTCATCGTCTTCCCGATTATCCTCAAGAGAGTGAGAAAACTAAATATTCCTCTATGCCTTTCCATTCCTGTTGTTTGGGTTTTTTTCGAGTGGTTCCGGGTTCATTTCTCTATAGGGAAGTTCGTCTTCTTCCTTCTCGGCTATAACTTTGCTCCGGATATCCGGTTCATTCAGATCGCCGACATCGGCGGAGTTTATATTGTCTCCTTCCTTGTTGCTGCAATCAATGGTTTTTTAGCCGAACTCATTATAGAAGGAATGAAAAGTAGAGAAAGGAGAATCCTTAAGCAGGAACCTGCAGGAGCAGCGGCACTCGATAGGCTTTTTCCATGGAAGAAGACCATTTTATCGGCTCTTGCCCTCGTTGTTCTTTTCTCTGCCGCATTGATCTATGGGTTCTTCAGAATAAGAGATAAAAACTGGGAAGAAGGGCCGCGCATCGCCCTCCTGCAGCCCAACATTATTCATTTCATCGACAACAGCACGGAAGTGTATCTGAACCAGATGCTCGCTACTGAAAAGGGAGTGATGGAAGACGAGGTGGACCTCATCGTCTGGCCGGAATACTCAATCAAGGGAGAAGTCTACAAGGACCCAACGATTCACAATGATTTGAGATGGCTGTCCTCAAGAAAGAATGTACAGATCCTTTTAGGAGGATACGGTCAGGCCCAAAAGACGAAGTGGAAGAAGACAAACTCTGCCTTCTTGATTTCCAGAGAGGGAGAAGTTCTCAGCAGCTATTCGAAAGTTTTACTCTTCACATGGGGGGAATATATACCTCTGGATGGAGTACTGGGAAAGATCTCTAGACATGCCCAGGTTTCTGTGAGAAGAATAGCACGTAGAGCAACAGGCGTGGAGCCGTTCATTGAGCCAGGCGATGAAATATCTACGATGAAGCTGCTATACCGTGGGAGGGAGTGCAGATTCTCCACAGTGATATGCCACGAGACAATCTTTCCCGGAATCACGAGAGAGGCAAAGAGAAATGGAGCCGATTTCATCATTAACATTACGAGTGAGGGATTGACCAGGGAATACTTCCAACGGCAGATTCTACACATCTCGATAATGAGAGCCGTCGAAAACAAGATCTCCATTCTGAGGGATGGCAACACCGGTATCACGGCTTTCATCAATCCCTACGGCGAGGTGCAATCAGTCCTGGGAAAGAGCGGTGAATATGGCAAAGTCCAGGGAATTCTCAAGGATGTCGTCCACATCAAGCGTAGCAGAACCTTCTACTCGACCTCTGGAGATCTTTTTGCTTACGCCTGTATAGCCACACTCATCGTCTTCCTCCTTCTCTCCATTAAGAAATCCTCTGTCCCCTCAGAGCGCTCTTCAAAAAGATGGCTTGTTATCCTGCTGTTCGTCATCCCGGCCGTTCTTCTGATTAGCTGTCCACCGCTTGTCTGCTGCCAGAAAGGAATCCAGAGAGATAACGATTTCGTCTCACATATCGAGAAGGCTCAGGAATATCTAAATGCCGGCGATCCCAACAATGCCTTCAAGGAGTTCGTCAAAGTGACCAGGATGAACCCCGATGCCAGCAAGGCTTACCCTTTCATTGCCCAGACGTTCAGCACGTTCGAACTCAATGAGGTCGGCGAAGAGTTCTTTCGCAAACTTAAGTCCAGAGGCGCGGATAACCCCGAGCTTCATTTCTACCATGGGTTTTTCCAGGAAGCTCTGGCAGATTACGGAGAAGCCGAGAAGAGCTACAGGCGGGCCATAGAGCAAAAGAACGATTACATGGTGGCCTACATGAAGATGTCCGACATGTTCATCAACCAGGGAAATGCGAAAAAGGCTCTGGCGATCCTTCAGGAATATGTATCCCGCTTTGGCGAGAACGAACTTGTGTTGAAATTCCTTGCCCGGGCAGAATTGCTAAACCGGAATTTTGCCAGAGGTCAGGAGATCGCCGTGAAGTTGCTTGACATAAATCAGTCCAACGCAGAATACCATCTTCTTCTCGGCCTTGCGGCGTTCTATCAGAGAAATTACTCGGAAGCGGAAAGAAGGTTCAAAGAGGCGGAAAGCCTGGCTCCGGATAACTCTACCATAACGCTTTATCTCGGAAGAGTCTACCTCAGGACGGGGAATTTCAGCGAGCTTGAGAAGCAGATCGAGAAGGCCGGCCTGCTCGCAAGAAAAGTCAAGAGGTGACCGTGATTCCTTTTCTCATCTCCAGAATTGAATTACACACGTCACGATCATGGAAAGCTTTTTCTGTAAGGACAGGATTGTTCCGAGTATCCCATCGTCTGCCATCTGTCGTCATATTTCTTCCTTTACATCTCTGCGGCACATGATATCAGCAAGCTCTTCCGAACTTGAAGATTGATTTATGGCGACTTGGACGTATAATCAAAGAAAACAAGGCATCAGATGACCTCTGGCTGGAGCTAAATCATGAATGACAATAAGCAATCAGAAAGTTCTGGTTTTTTGATCACTTTTGTTATTTTAATCTCTATCTTAACGATTCTATGCCTTCCCTCTATTATCTCTGCTGCAACTGTAAGTGGCAGATTGACGAACCAGTCCGGGAACTCGATTTCAAGCCAGTCCGTCGGATTGAGCAGGCTTGACTACATTGGAACAGGGAAACCGGATGACAGGATCCCTGTTGAATACATGGACGATACTGACAGCAACGGCTATTATTCAATAAGCGTTCCCGATGGCACTCCCGGGCTGGACAGGGTGATCGTATTCTCAAGAAGCCTTCTCCATTACAACGAGCTCTACGATAACATCGAAACGTCGCGATGGTCGCCTACGTACTCCGACGCCCAGAGGGCTGATATCACGATAATAGATGCAAGAATGAACCCATCCGGGATCGATTTCCAGCTCGACTCCAATAAGCAGACATTCATGGTCCTGATGCGAGACGGCGTGACGCATCTGGCAACCGATCTCAGCAGACCGGTGAGGAACGGCTCCTGGCCAGTCGTCCTCGTGAGAACTCCATATAATAAGGATAGCGATGGAAGTGGAAACAATGCCCGAAGCCTCTTTCTTCCAGATGACTACGCCATCGTCGTTCAGGACGTGAGGGGGCGGTACGCTTCTGAGGGTGAATACAAGCCCTTTGAAGACGATGGCTGGGGTGAGAATCAGGATGGATATGACACAATCGAGTGGATCGCAGTTCAACCCTGGTGCTGGAATGGGAAGATAGGGATGTTTGGCGGATCCGCCCGGGGCATTACAGGTTACTGCGCCGCCGGCGCCGCGCCACCAAGTCTTGATTGCGTCTGGGCCACCGTCGGGGCACCCGACCCTTACCAGCACATGACTTTCCAGGGCGGTTCCTACAGAAAAGAACTCGTCGACAACTGGCTCGATGCTCAGGGAGCCTCTTACATGAAGGATGTCTACAAAGAACATCCAAATTACGACGACTACTGGAAGCAGCGAAACCTCTTTGAGATCACCGGTAATGTCCGTGTTCCGATCTTCCACCAGGGAGGCTGGTACGACATCTTCGATCAGGGTTCGATCGATGGGTTCGTGAAGCTCCAGGAAGGAGCCGGACGAGGAGGCCGCTGGAACCAGAGGCTCATCATGCATCCAAACACGCATGGCACCATGGGGACCAATCTTGCCGGTCAGCTAATCTATCCAATGACCGCTTACGACCATCAGGTCAACGAGATGCAGCATGGGTTCTTCGACTTCTGGCTCAAGGACATTGACACCGGGATCATGGATGAACCGCCGGCCAGGAACTATCTCATGGGCGAAGCTGGGCTCTATTCATCGGCTCCTGGAAACATATGGCGCACTACCGCCTCATGGCCGCTTGCATCGACTCCGACGAAATATTACCTGCGGCGGAATGCAAATCTCTCTATTACGCCGCCAACCAAGACGGAAGGCTCCGACTCCTTCACCTATGATCCACTCGATCCGGTGCCGACAGAAGGGGGCGCTAATCTCTATGAAGAGGCTGGACCGTACGATCAGAGAGTCATCGAGAGCCGGGCCGACATGCTCTCCTACACGACGGACGCTCTCACGGCACCGCTGGAAGTCAGCGGGAACATCAAGGCTCATATCTTCATCGAGACGGATGTTCCTGATACAGATCTCAACGTATGGCTGACAGATGTATATAATGATGGAAGTTCCATGCTTGTCCTGGACGGGGTTCTTCGAGCCAGGCACTACCAGACGTTCGAGGGGGAAAACCTTCTCACGCCTGGCAACGTTTATGAGCTGGTCGTCGACCTCTGGTCAACGAGCCTCGTCTTCGATGCTGGTCACAGGATCCGAGTGAACATCTCCTCTTCAAACGATCCCCGCTTCGATCCGAATCCCAACACTGGAGAACCTTTCAGAAAGCATACCTACACTCAACCTGCCAATACGAAGATCTACCATTCTCAGACCTATGCTTCCTACATAGAGTTGCCCGTTGTCACGGGAAATCCATCGGGATGCAAGGCAACGACGGAAGTTACGAACCTCACGGCCACAAAGACTCCGGAAGAATACCTTCAGCTTTCATGGGACCCTGTATCTGACGGTTGCTTCAGTGAATACAGGATCTATGGAGCCGACAGGCCGGATTCCTGGGTTTGGTTTGTTCGAAACCCGGAAGCGAGAACCACCGAGACGCAAGTTGTTCTGCAGGATACGCCGTTCAGCTATTTTCTCATCGTGGCAGGCGGTACGGACGGAAGCAATGGTCCCATCGGCCACTTCGATAAATAAGGCGTCATGGAGATCTTGCCTGCATCGCAATCATCACCAATACAAAACATGTCAGGCATGAGGTCTTTTCCTTATTACTGCAGCAAAAGCTATGAGAAGGATGATGGGATAGGAAAGATAGAGAATGATATCTCCATATCTCGAGTAGAAGGTGTCCAGATTTGTCGTTGCAATGAGACCGGAGACAATCGCCTTCGTGAAAAGCTCCGTTGTTTGATACATCCTGCCGGCCGGGTCGCAAAAACCGGAGATTCCGGTATTACCGCATCTCACAACTGAGATGCGGTTCTCAACTGCTCTCATACGTAGTATCCTGGCATGCCAGCGGGGAAAGAGGGTATCGCCGAACCATGCATCGTTAGTTATGCATGCAAGGAAGTTCGCCCCACCCTTTCGCATCTTTCTTGCAAGTTCCGGATAAAGCCCCTCGTAGCAGATGAGGGTTCCGAATTTCACTTTCTCTTTTCCTTCAGACTGCCCTTTCTGCTGCTCCGGTTGCATGAATTGCGGCTTCCTCTTCTCGAATTCAAAGACGGTTAGCTTCTCTCCCGGAGTAAAGCCCCCAAGTTGAGACAGAAATCCCTTCCTCCCCAGCCTCTTCACTCCGAGAAGTTCTTTGAACGGAATCCCCTCCACGAAGGGGACGAGATACACTTTCCCGTAGAAGTCCAGGATCCTTCCCCCTGAATCCATCAGCAGTGCCGCATTGTAGATGTCATAATCTTCCTTTGTCCTGATCCTGGCATATTCCGCTCCCACGAGCATTGGTGTGTAAGAGTACTGGGCTAACGCCGAGATCTCGGGCAGGGACGGTGCAGGGGATCTCTTGATCCAGTGCTGCACCGTGAAAGGAAACGACGTCTCTGGCCAGATGAGGATGTCGGGCTTCTGCCTGACGGCCTGGGAGACGATGGATTGTATGGTCTCCATGTTCTCCGATGCAAACTCTCTATTCAGTTTTTTTTCCAGCGGGATATTCGGCTGGATCAGGGAGACTTTTAGATCATGCTCGAACTTCAGAGACTTCCATAAATGCAAGCTGTAAACCGATGGCAGCAGGATGACAAGCAGGACGATAACCGAATAGACGAAGAATCTCTTGCTTGCCTGGAAGGAATGGACTGCTTCGAAGATCAGGGCGTTGCTCAGGATCAGCCAGAATGTGAGTCCGTAGGGACCTGTGAGATCGATGAACTGGATAAGATAGGGATAGATGGCCATGGAATTGGAAAGATGGTCGACAGTTAATTTAAAGGGACCGAACGTCCTCACATGTTCCAGGATGATCCAGAGGAAGGGGGCGAACAGGAAAAAGCGAATGCCCCATCTTCTATGGAACTGATAGGAAATCAGGACGAATAATGTCATGAAGATTGAAAAATAGACGACGACAGCCAGGTAGATCAAGATTGTAAAATAAGATATCCTTATCAGGGCATAGAACCAGTACGCGCTGATCAGGTAAAGGGGAACGCCAAACCAGAGTCCCCCTTTCATGGCATCCCTCCAGTCATCCAGCCGCTTTATGAAGAAAAATAACGGGATGAGGAAGAGAAAATTCGTTACCAGCAGATGGTATGGTATCAGTGAAGCCGCCAGAAGGATCGCGGATAGGAGCGGGAGATAATACCTCTTCTGCAAGAAAAAGGAGCTATTTCTTCTGAAGGATGCTTCTTTCCTTCTAGATTTCATTCGAATTTCTTTATGAGAAGGCTTGCGTTATGGCCGCCGAATCCATAGGAATTGCTGAGTGCCACTCTCACTTCCTTATCGGCCGCCCTGTTGGGCAGATAGTTCAGGTCACACTCCGGATCGGGTGTCTCGTAGTTGATGGTCGGAGGAATCTTCCCATGCTTGATAGTCAAAGCCGTGGATGCGGCCTCGATGGCTCCAGAGGCTGCTATGGCATGCCCCGTCATAGATTTCGTGGAAGTGACAATCAGGTCGTGAGCCTTTTTACCAAAAACCTCTTTGATGGCTAATGTCTCGATCTTGTCGTTGAGGACCGTGGATGTACCGTGAGCATTGATGTAATCAATGTCGTCGATGGAGACTCCGTTCCTGCCGATGAGATTCTTCATCAACCTTATGATCTGAGATGCGTTCGGCTCCAGCATCATCATGCTATAAGCATCGCAGTTAGTCTCGTATCCTATGATCTCCGCATAGATACCGGTACCTCTCGCGAGGGCGTTCTCCAGCCTCTCGAGTACAAGGATGGAGGCTCCCTCACTCAGAACGAACCCGTCCCGGTTCTTATCGAAGGGACGGCTGGCGTGTTCCGGATCATCGTTCCTTGTGGACATCGTGCTCAGGAGGTCAAAACCCATCAACCCGTAGCCATCGTTATCACTTAATGCGGCCTCTGCTCCTCCAGCGAGAGCATAATCTGCCTCGCCAGCTTTAATCAATTTGTAAGCATCGCCGATGGCCATTGTGCCTGCAGCGCAGGCAGTGGAGATCGCTTTGCATTCTGCCTTTGCCTGGTACTTCATGGCGACCTGTGCTGCAGGTGCATTCGGGATCAGCATCGGCAGAGAATACCTTTTGACCCCCTTCCTGCTGGCATTCATTTTCCACTGTCCATGACTGATCTCTGTCGTGGTTAACCCTCCGATCCCGGAGCCTACGACAACAGCCAGCCTTTCCGGATCAATCCCTTCGATCCTGTTGAAACTCTTCTTGGCGTCGTAAAGCATTGGTCGCAATCCGGCATCCAGAAGAGCCATATAAGCTGCTGCAAGCGCAAACGCGGAGACTTTATCGATGATGCTGATTTCCTTGTCCAGAATGCTGAAATCGATCGGGTTGAAATTGGTAACCGGTGCTCCGATATGGGTGTAAAAGACATTCCCGTTCATCCAGGGGTAATCAAGCTTTTTCCCGCCGGACTTTCCGGCAAGCGAGTTCATCCAGAATTCATCTTTTCCAATCCCTATCGAAGAGATGATCCCCAGCCCCGTTATGACGACTCGAATTGACATACCCCCCCTGGCTAAAAGCTTGTCCGCTCTTATTTATACAGCCTTATCGATTTTTTTCAATATCTTTTCAAAAAAGGGCAATTTTATAGCACAAAATGATTCGTTTAAAAAGATTTTCTCTCAGGAAGTTGCTCTTTGTATTAAGATAAGTACTGGATAGTTTGAACGCGACAGCTTCAGGAACTTTGAGAGAGGCATGGAAGATGTTCCGGAAAGAGATAGAGATCAAGTTGAAGATCGACGATGCCGAAAGAGCCATGGAAGAAATCGAGAAAATGGGCGGTATCCGGGAAAAAGACCTTTTCTTTGAAGATAATCTCCTTTTCGATTACCGTGATCTTTCTTTGCAAGAGAAAGGTATCGTTTTGCGGATCAGGGAGTATGCCGGGGAATGCACGCTAACCATGAAGAAGAAGGAGAAGCGAGATGAAGGATCAGCCTACAAGATACGTTCCGAGATCGAAACAAGAGTAAGCGATTCTCAAACGCTAATAGCCATTCTGAAATCTCTGAATCTTAAGGCCGTTTACAGATACCAGAAATACAGGGCGGAATACTTATGGGGTAACCTGCATGTTTCGATCGACAGGACACCCATCGGCGACTTCATCGAGCTGGAAGGAAGCGAAGAAGAGATCGACTCCGCAGCGCGTTCTCTCGGATTCTCCAAAGCGGACTACATCAACGTCAGCTATCGTACATTTCATCTAGCGTATCTGAGAGAGAGAGGACTCCCCGCGTCCGACTTGCTCTTTCCGGAAGGAACCAGGAAATGAAGGGAATGATCCTGGCAGCGGGATTAGGGGAAAGGATGCGTCCCCTGACGTTCATGAGGGCAAAATCTTCCCTGCCCCTCTTCAACAGACCGTTCATTGTCCATGCGGCAGAGTATTTGAAGCGATTCGGTATCAATGAGGTCGCCGTGAATCTCCATCATAGACCCGATTCCATCCGTTCCATCCTGAAGGATGGATCTGATCTGAACATCAGTATCAGTTATTCTCATGAAGAGAGGATTCTCGGAACGGCAGGAGGAGTCAGGAAGATCGAGAAATTCTTCGATGGAAAGAGATTCATCCTTCTCAACAGTGATTTCATCTCCGATGTCAACCTGGAGAAAGCCATTGAGCATCATGAAAGCTACGGTGCCCTTGCCACGCTAGTCGTGATGAGATCGACGACCGACGGGTATTCCAGGCTCCTCATCGATGAAGAGTGGAATGTCCGTGCGATTGCCGAAGGGAAGGGAGATCACATCTTCTGCGGGATCCACATCCTGGAGCCGGAGATCCTCGATCGGATACCCGAAGGGGAAAGGCTGGACATCATCAGAGATACTTACAGAGATGCCATGGAGAAGCGGCTTCCCATTAAAGCCTTTGAACACCAGGGATTCTGGTTCGAATTCGGGGATCTGAGCAAATATCTTCAGGGTCACATTCAACTGGCCGGGACGAGACTGGAGTTCATCCAAAAGATCTTGAACGTGCCGGAAACGGGACAGTTTCAGTATTCCGGGGGATCTTGTCTTCTCTTCTCCACTGAAGATGTAATGATCGACGAAGAAGTACGACTGTCGGGAATGGTAGTCGGAGATCGGGGATGCCGCGTGGAAAGGGAAGCATCCATCAGTAACTCTATACTCCACCGGCACTCCGTGATAAGGAGGGGAGCCTCTCTGTCGAAATGCATCGTCGGTGAAGGGGTCATCATTCCTGATGGGATGAAACTGCATGGTGTCGCCATCTCCACGGTTCCAGCCGACTGTATTCATGTTATTATTCCGGAGGATATTCACAGGAAAGGCGACCTTTTGATAAAGCAATTCCTTTCGTGACAACCGGAGAGGCAGGTATCAATAATGGTAGAAGAGTTCGTCAGGAAAAGATATGGGAAGGAGGCGAGCATCATCCAGCTTGCCGGGGATGCCTCCGAGAGGAAATTCTACAGGATATCGATCCATGGCCGATCATTCGTCCTGATGCAGTGCGCATCCAACTTCGAGGATGAGAAACATCCCTACATCGATATCTGGCGTTTCCTGAAGAGACATGGTTTTCGGATCCCGGAGATCCTCGAGGTTCACGCGGAAACCGGGGTGATTGTGCTCAGCGATCTCGGAGACACGCTTCTCCAAAACCTGATGCTCAACCTCATAGAAGAGAAAAGAGTCAACATGGTTAAGGCTCTGTGCCGCAAGGCTATCGATATTATCGTCGATCTTCAGCTCAAGGGGACGGAAGCTCTCGATGAGACCTGCATCGCCTCCAAATACGCTCTCGACAGGGACCGTTTCATCTTTGAGCTGAACTTTTTCTACGAACATTACGTCCTGGGGCTCCTCGATCTAAGGTTGACAGAAGTGGAAGAGGGGGGGCTCCGGTCCTGGTTCAACGGTCTTGCCGGAGATGTTTCCGGATTCGGGAGTGTCCTCTGCCACAGGGATTTCCACTCGAGGAATCTCATCGTCGTCGATGCCGAGCTTTACATGACGGATTTCCAGGATGCCAGGCTCGGCCCTTACACATATGATCTTGCCTCATTCCTGAGGGATTCCTATGTCTCATATGAAGAAGATGTCATCAATGAGATGCTCGACTATTACATTGACACGATACGGGAAAGGATGGTTTCGCATCAATCCATCCTTACGGCGAAAAGAGAATCCCGCTTCCAGCAATTCCTTTCAGGTCCTGATAGTGAGAAGAGAAATAGTTTCAGAAGAGAGTTCGACCTCACCTGCATACAGCGAAATATCAAAGCACTTGGCACGTTTGCCTTTCAATCGCGGGTCAGGAAGAACCATTATTATCTAAGGTACGTTCCTGCCACGTTGAACTATATCAGGAAGAACCTTGATAAGCTCTCCATCACAATGCCTCCCCGGAACCTTATCTTGCTTGCTTCACCTATCGGCATTCCGGATGAAAAGGCATGACGGAGGCGGTTACTCTAATTTCTGAATGACGGCTTCAATCGAATACTCTCCATCGCTGTGAATACGGGGATCAGTGATTGTATGCCCCTCACTGCATTCCCTGACATAGACGATCCTGAAATTCTTCAACGATCGCTCGATCAGTGGAACGAGGCCGATTGTGTCGGGAGGCTCGTCCCTGTATGGCAGGAAAAAATGTTTGTGGGAAGGGTTCCATCGCGAAGGGAGAGTATTCCTCTTTTCGTAAAGCTCTCTATGGGGCATGTAGAGAAGCAGATAGCCTCCCGGTTTTAATACCCTCCACCAGTTCTTCAGCGCCACGGAGGGATCTTCCATATGTTCAAGCAGGTGCGAGGAGTAGACAAAATCAAAGCTGGAGTCTTTCACCTTTCTGAGAAACTGTGCGTCGCCATGCTCAAAATCCCACCCGCGACAGTTCGGCGCCAGAAGGTCACCCCCATAACCGATGTCAAGCCCCTGCCCTTTACAGTACTCTTCAAAGAAATTCTCCCGGATCCTTCTTGCCCGGGCCTTCGAGGTCTCCAATCGGGCCGGCTTTCTTCCAAAGATCCGGAAACGGATGGTCAAGACAAGGCATCGAAGCTTTCTTAACAGGTTCATGCCACAATTCGGAATGACCGATTTCGCGAATTCTTTCATATGATTCCAGATATCAGACAGAATCATATTTTAGTCTGAATCCCGAGTTTTAATTGAAGATTTTTCGGAGGAAAGATCCGACTGCGTTGGGAGAGAACCACGACCTTCTTTGCCCAGGCTGCGATCTCGTCGAAAATTGTATAGATGTATGGGAGGATAAGGAGCGTCAGCAATGTCGAAGCCGCCAATCCTCCCATGACCGTTCTTGCCATTGGATAGTAATAGGCATCTCCCACAGAGGAAGATCCCAAGGACATCGGAAGGATGCCAAGGATTGTTGTCAGGGCGGTCATCAGGATCGGTCTCAATCGTTCTCTTCCGGCCACAACGATTGCTTCATCTCTTGGAAAACCATCCCGTCTCAATTGATTGACTTTATCGATGAGGACGATCCCATTGTTGACGACGATCCCCATCAGGATCAGCAACCCGATCTGCGCCATGATGTTGAAAGGTGTCTGCGTGGCGAGCAGAAGCCAGGAGATACCCGGCAAGGCAAAGGGGATCGAGAAGACGATGGAAAATGGATGGGAGAGCGATTCGAAGAGAGAGGCCATGACTATGTAGATCAGAGCAAGAGCGAGAAGAAGATTGACGATCATTTGCCTGGTCTGTTCCTGCTCCTGCCTCATCCGCTCCCCGAAGGACCATGAATACCCGGGCGGGAAATCCATGGAATCAAAGATTCTCTTCAATTCTGCCTGAGCCTTCTTGAAGTTCTTCCCTTCATAGGTGGCGCTTACCGTGACAGTCGTCTTCTTGTCCTCCCGCACGATTCGCTCCGCTCTCGGGACGATACTGAATTCCGCAAGGTCTCCCAGCGGAACGCCGCGCCTTTCTGTTCCCACGACCACCAGCTTCTTGAGATCTTCGATGTCTTCCCTGTCGGATTTATCCAGTGAAATGTAGACGTCAACTTCCCTGTCGCCTGCATTGAACTTCCTGAGTTTCTGGCCTCCCATCGTGAAATAAAAGATCCTCGAGAGCTCCTCCGGCGAGAGGCCATACTTCGCGGCAAGTTCCTTGTTGAGGGAAACCTTGACCTCGTTCTTGCCTGACAGAATGGAGCTTCTGACATCTTCCAACCCTTCAAGCTGCGACATTCTTCTGATCGCCTCATCTGCCATAGTGGAAAGGAATTCCGTTCTCTCGCCGTATAGGTTGACGCTAACCCTCTGGACCGGACTCTCCCGATCGTCCTCCTCGCCCCAGAAGCCGATCTTTGCTCCAGGCAGGACGGGATGCTCTTCCCGAATCTTTTTTCGCAACTTCTGGATGTCGTCGTCTGTCAGATCGCTCCTGTCGAAGGTGATGATGCTCTGGGCATCGTTGTCGGAAAACATGCTGTACACGGTCTTGATGTGGAACTCCTTCGCATTCTTGAAAAGGTAGTCCTCCATTCTGTTGACGTAGTCCTCAGCCTGTGACTTGTAGAAATAGTCGAAAAACTCATAACGAATGCCGAGCCTGTTGTACTTAATCCCTCCAGAGAAGGGCTTGGCGCTCACCCACCCCATGGCAAATGGGAGGACGCCAAGGACCAGAGTGCCGATGATAACGAGGAACATGGCTATGCGGTGCCTCATCGTCCAGGAGATGGCACTCACGTATCTATCCTGGAGGAAGCTTATGAATTTTGACTCTTTCCCGGTCTTTCTCATCAGGATCCTTGAAGCCATCAGGGGGATGAGAGTCAGAGAGACGAAGAGTGAACAGATGAGGGTAATCGATATCGAGATCCCGACCTCCTTGAGCCAGACGGAGAGCTCATCCCTTCCTCCGATTATGAGCGGAAGGAAGACAATCAGGGTTGTCATTGTGGCGCAGGCCACGGCCATTCCAACTTCCTTAGTTCCCATGATGGAGGATGAGATCGGGTCACCGGTCTTCTGGTATCTCCTGTAAATCGATTCCAGGACGACTATGGCGTTGTCCACCAACATTCCCACTCCAAGCATTAACCCCATCATGGAAAGGATGTTGAAATTTTTCCCCATGATGAAGAGGACTACGGAAGCCGTCACGAGGGAAAGAGGTATAGCCAGAGAAACGATAAAGGTCGCATCCCAACGTCTCAGGAAAAAGTAGAGAACGAATACTGCAAGGATACCGCCTACGAGCCCGGCATTCCGCAGGCCGTTGACGCTGTTTATGATCTCTGCCGCCTGATCGTTCCATATGAAGAGTTCGATCCCTTTCAGCAGCGGGTCTCTTCCTATGTCACTATTTATTGCATCCAGTACGTTCCTTGCGACCTCCACTGTATTGGCGGAAGATTCCTTGAAGACCTCGAGAGCCACTGCGCCCTGCCTGTTTAGATGCCGCCCGAAAGTCAGAGCCGGTTCCTCGTAGGTGATGGTCGCAATATCCTTGAGCCGTAACCCCCTGTCGTTGACCTTAAAATCTTCGATGAGCTCGATGGTCTCGAAGTTCCCGAGGACACGAACGTTGAAGTGAAATCCATCTTCGGAGATCTTACCGAGACTCATCTGGGTGTTGGCTCCCTGAAGTCTTCGGACGAGCCCTCCGACATCGATGCCATGCTCCTTTATCTTATCGAGGATGAGATAGATGTTGATCTCTCTCGCCTGGACGCCGTTCAGCTCAACCTTGGCAACGCCCGGGATCCTCCGGATCTTATTCGCGATCCTCTTGTCCAGGAGGTCGTAGTTCTTGGAGAGGTCCACTCCCGTAGCTGAAATTCTCGCCTGTACGACCGGGATGTCCGTCGTGTTGAAATTGAAGACGTAAATATGCTCGACGTCATCGGGCATTTCTCTCTTGGCGATGTCCAGCTTCTCATCGACCTGCATACGTACCATGTCGAGCTTCTTGCCCCAGTCGAAGGTGATCTGAAACTGAGCGGAATCAGCGTCGGCCGTCGCCCTTATTTTCTTAAGCCCGCTTATGGTGGAGAGCATCTCCTCGGCAGGCTTCACGATGTTCTTCTCGATGTATGTTGGGCTCGAATTCGGGTATGGGATCCAGACCCACATCTCTGGCCAGTCAAGAGTTGGCAGGAAGGCCAGAGGTATCCTGTATATGGCGATCGCTCCCAGGATGAGAAGAGAGATATACACCATGAAGGTCGCCACCGGCTTCTTCACCGATATTTTCGCAATCCTCATATTATGATCTCTTTTAAATTATCAAATCTACTGAGAAGAGGAGGTGGATTCTGCCGTCCTGCCCTTAAGATTCTCTCGCATCCTTTCTGCCTCTGGGACTATAAGGACTCCTTTGCGGTCAACGATGGCATAGGCGCAGGGGATCACGATAAGGGTCAGGAATGTCGCCACACTCAGTCCCCCTATGACGGTGATCGCCATGGGAGCCTTGACCTCCGACCCTTCACCAAAGCCTAGAGCCATTGGAGCAAGCCCGAGAACTGTCGTCGCCGTTGTCATCAGAATCGGCCGGAGGCGGATACTTCCCGCTTCCACAATGGCCGCAAATTTATCCCGACCCGCTTTCCGCAGTTGACCGATGCAATCGATGAAGACGATGGCATTGTTCACGACGATCCCTGCCAGCATGACGATCCCGATCATGACGACGATGTTGATGATGCTCCCTGTGAGAAGGAGTGCGATAGCAACCCCTACCAATCCCAGAGGGACCGTGAACATGATGATGAAAGGTTTGAGGAGAGATTCAAATTGCGCCGCCATGACGAAATAGACCAGAAATATGGCGAGTGCGAAGGCGAAGAGAAGGGACCGATAGGAACGCCTCATCTCCTGATTCTCCCCCGAGATCTGAGCCGTCATGTTCATTGGAAGAGGATAATCTTTAAGAAGATTTTCGATCTTCCCGGAAACTGATCCAAGGTCGATTCCAGAAAGGTTGGCGGTCACGACTGCCGCCCTCTTCTGCCCGATCCTTCTTATTTCGCTGGGACCGGTCTCCATACGGACATCCGCCACGGAGCTTAGCCTGATCGGTATCTCTCCGACATTGGCCACGATCAGATTTTTCACTCCATCGATGGTTGTCTCTGAGAGCGGGTGTGTGTAGATCCTGATGTCCACTTCCCTCTCTCCTCTGTTCAGCTTCGTTGCCACATCCCCTTTGATCTTCTGCCGGATGACGTTAGAGAGGGTCATCAGATCAAGATTCCATTTGGAAAGCTTATCACGATCAAAAACGATCTGGAGCTCGGGATTCCCCTTCTGAAGGGACGATCTGACATCGACTACACCCGGAATCCGGGCGATCCTTACGGCCAGGACACGGGAGACTGTGGCCACCTCATCGATTTCGTTTCCATATATTTCGACTTCGACAGGAGTCTTGAAGGAGAAGGTTGTCGGTCTCCCGAATTTATAGTCTACTCGTTTGTACTCTCCCAGGATCTTCCTGATTGCAGCGATGGTCCTGGTCTCTTCTCCCCGGTCTCCCCTGTTCTTCATCGTGATGTTGAGCTGCGCGATGTTTTCTCCCTGCCCCGTCTCCGTCTCTGTTGTCAGCTGAAAGGCACCGATGGAGCCGAAACATGACTCGACTCCATCTACTTCTATGACCTTTTCCTCGATAATATTTGCTATTCTGTTCGTCACGTCGAGAGGAGTTCCCTGAGGGAGTTCGAGTCTGAAGTAGAACTCTCCCTGGGAGAGGGATGGAACGAGTTCGACCCCGAGTTTGCTCATGGCAACCAGAGAGAGCACGAAGATAACAAGAGCCACGAAGATGACCGCATATCTGTGTTGCAGAGAGAATGTCAGGAATCTTGGATAAAAGGCAGCGAGCCAGGAGTAAGCCTTATCAAAAAGAAAGATCAATGGACGGAGCGGGAGGAGGAGGAACCAGTAAAGCCCTTTCACAGCTTTGGATGTCAACCTCAAGAGGAGGCTGGGAAGCGTGACAAAAACAAAGGATGTCAATTCTTCAGTTTCCGCAGGATTCATCCTGATGCTCCAAGAGGAGAACATCGGAATCAGCGTGATGGCGACGATGAGCGAAGCCAGCAGGGAGAACGACACAGTGAGGGCTTGATCCTTGAAGAGCTGAGCAGCTATCCCCTGAACGAAGATGATTGGGATAAAGACAGCCACGGTCGTCAGCGTCGAAGCGGATACAGCCATGGCGACCTCGGCCGTTCCGATGTGGGATGCTTCCTCGGCGGGCTTTCCGAGATTCCTGTGCCGGAAAATCGACTCCAGAACGACGATGGAGTTATCCACCAGCATTCCGACACCAAGCGCCAGCCCTCCGAGAGACATGATGTTCATCGTTACTCCCATCTGATACATTATGAAAAAGGTAGCAATTATGGAAATGGGGATGGAGACCCCGATGATGCTTGTGCTCTTGAGGTCCTTCAGGAATAAGAAGATGATGAAGATGGCGATCAATCCTCCAAGGATGGCATTGCCGATAATCTCGTTGATCGACTGCCTGATGAAGAATGACTGATCAAAGACCGTGGAGAGGGAAACGCCTTCTGGAAGGGTCTTTTTCAAATTCGTCAAAGCGGCTTCCACTCTGCGTACGACCTGGACCGTATTGGCATCCCCTTCCTTGTACAGGGCTAGCTCAACGGCTTCTTTCCCGCCGAAATGAGTTATTACTTCCCTCTCCTTGTGGCCCCGTTCGACCATTGCGATGTCTTTCAGGAAGACCTTCCGATTATCCTTCTCCACCATGATTGTGTTCTCAATGTCCGGGATATCCTCAAACTCGTTGAAGGCTCTAACCAGATAACGCGCTTCATCTTCGTAGAGGCTTCCCCCGGCCAGATTGACGTTGTTCCTGGCCAGATTCTGCCTGACCTCTTCGAGCGTCATCCCTATGGATGCCAGCCTTCCCTCGTCGATGACGACCTGAATTTCCTCTTCCAGTCCACCGTTCACCTTGATTGCTGCAAGTCCTTCCAGCGATTCCAGGTCTTTTTTCAGCCCTTCTTCCGCAATGTACCGGAGCCTGATCAGATCCGCACTCCCCGAAAGCGCAAGCCTCATCACAGGATCCGACTCCGGATCAAATCTGAGGATCATAGGGTCATCGGCATCATCCGGAAGGGTGATGAGATCGAGCTTCTCCCTTACTTCCATCTGGGCAAAATCCATGTTCTGTCCCCAGGCGAATTCGAGAACTACCTGGGAGAGGCCGGCCTTGGAGCGGGAGACAATCCTCTGAATTCCAGAAATCACTCCCACCGCTTCTTCTATAGGCTTCGTTACGAGGTTCTCGACTTCGACAGGAGCCGCACCTCTGTATTTCGTCTCAATGGTGAGCGCAGGATAGGAGATGGTGGGGAAGAGATTGATGGGCAACCGGTAGGCGGATACCATCCCGAAGATGATGAGCGCAATGGCGCACATGCTGACAGTTACCGGTCTCCTGATGGAAAAATTGATGATCTTCATTTCATGCTTCCAGCTATAGTGATGTAGAGATCAACCCTGAACGATCTTGATCTTTGTGCCATCTTTGAGGCCGCCCTGCCCGACTGAGATTACCTTCTGAGCGCGGTTCAGCCCGGAAAGGACTTCAACATTCCCGTTGTCTTCGAAACCAAGCTTTACCTTCATTCTTCTTGCCTGCTCGCCATCCACGACAAAGACAAAATCTTCCTGAAGGTTTTTGATGACAGCCCTCTTTGGGATGAGCATAGCCTCGGAATGGACTTCCCTTACAATGTTGATGTTTACGAAGCTTCCCGGTTTTATCAATTCGGGAAGATTCCTTGCATAGATCGTGATCTTGACCGTCCCGGTCTGCGGGTCAACGACCGGGCTGATCCTCTCAATTGAGCCGGTATATCTCCTGGTCCCGTCCCATGGAACGAAAATCTGAACGTCCTGCCCGACTCTAAGTGAAAGGGCATCTTTTTCTGGGAGATAGATGTTGGCAACAAGCGGATTGAAATTAGTTATTGTAAAGAGCCGATCTGTCTGGCGAATGTTCTGTCCGATTTTTATGAACCTGGCCGTAACTTTTCCGGTGAAGGGGGCCACGATCTTCGTCTTGCTCAGATTGTACTCTGCCTCCTCAAGTTCCGACATTGCAAGGTCGTGCTTGTATCTGACACTGTCAAAGGCTTCAGGGCTCAGCAGGTTCTGACTGTGAAGTTCTCTGGAGCGCGCACAGTTCGTCTCTTCATTGTCAGCCTTCACCCTGGCCTTCTTAAGAATGATCAGTCTTTCGCTGTCATCCAGTTTTGCCAGGAGTTCACCTTTTTTAACGTAGTCCCCTTCTTCTTTGTAGATCTCCATGACTCGTCCATCCACTTCCGCGAGGATGGTTGTTTCGTTCTCCGCCTCGATATTGGTAGTCGAGCTGATGTAAGAGGAGATGTCCTTGATCATGATCTCGGAGACTTCGACAGGAATTCCCCCGTTTTCTTCCTTCCCATCGGGCTTTCTCCTGGCTTCCTTGCTTACTGGTTCGGCCTTGCCTGATGCAGGTTTTTCCCCTCGTGTTTCCTTCTTCGGTAACGCGTCCCCCTGAGCTTGACTTTCCGACTCGACGTTATCGGTCCCTGTCGAGGCATCGACTTTGCCCACCCTTGATTTACAGGAATAAAGCAAGACGAGCAGGATCAGGACAGGAAATAAAGAAAAGAGCAATGATCGCACAATCCTCTTCTTTACAACATGATGAGTCATCGTAAATTCCTCTCTTTGTTTTACATAGATAACGATAAAACACTAAAAATGTTTCAAAATTCTTGTATAATAAAAACACCTGTCATGCGAGAGCTTAAACTGCACAAGAGCATCGGCTTCAAGATCATCCTCTCCGTCGCCATTGTGGCCGTGATCGTTAACGGTTCCTTCGGCTACATCAAGCTGACCATCCA